>JBBQPP010000026.1:0-16513 GCA_038217255.1 Bacteroidales bacterium
AATAACTATGAATGGAAGATTTGGGTGAAGCTCATTGGCAAGCGCCACTAATTCAATTATTTCACGTGTTTTTCCTGAATTCGAAATCAATAACAAAATATCATTTTCCTGCACAACACCGAGATCGCCATGTTGCGAGTCACTTGGATGAAGGAAAACAGCCGGAGTGCCAGTTGAACTGAAAGTAGTTGCGATATTTGCAGCTATTTGCCCAGCTTTGCCCATTCCGCTTACCACCAATTTTCCTTTTTTAAAATGTACACGAGAATATATCAATTCAATCGCTTTGACAAAATCATCTTCAACCGGAATATTTAAAATTGCCTGCGACTCATGCTCAATTACTTTTCGTATCGTATCCTTCATTTCAAAAAATTTGAGTTGCAAAACTAACTGAAAATGCAGCCTCTAAATAACTTTCTTATTCTTTTTTTGATTTCATTTCAACAACATTAACAAACCCGCCGGAAATTGAGAAATATCATAAAAAAAGTAATATATAGATAGTTCTATATTTTTAAATATTCTCTACTTTTACGAATTGTTTTTTTTACTTCTCACTCTAAATATTAATAATGAAAATTCACGAATATCAAGCCCGAAAACTATTCAGGAAGTACGGGATTCCTGTTCCAGAAGGCGAAGTTTGCCGCTCAGTTGACGAAGTCAAAAAGAAAATATCAGACGAAGACAAACTTCGTGTTGTAAAAGCACAAGTCCATGTTGGTGGCCGGGGTAAAGCCGGTGGTGTTAAACTGGCAAAAACAAGGGCGGAAGCCATTGAAAAAGCTGAAGAAATACTTGGCATGAGCATTAAAGGTTTAACCGTTGAGAAAGTATTGATTGCCGAAGCAGTTGACATAGAGAAAGAGTTTTATGTTGGGCTGATAAACGATCGCAATACCAAGTCAGTGGTTTTAATGGCCAGTGCCGAAGGCGGTGTTGAAATCGAAGAAGTGGCAAAAGTTTCTCCTGAAAAAATCATTAAAATGCCAATCGACCCAACAATGGGTTTAATGGATTGGCAAGCACGCAAAATTGCACTTCAGCTTTTTAGCGAGCCAAGCCAGGTGCGCCAGGCAGCAGCAATTCTTGTAAAACTTTACCAGTTGTACATTGATACCGACTGTTCTTTGGCAGAAATCAATCCATTGGTTTTGACAACCGACAAAAAAGTAATGGCACTCGACGGCAAAATGAATTTTGACGACAATGCACTTTTCCGCCAGCATAAAATATTAGATATGCGCGAAGTGAACGAAGAAGAGGCAAAAGAAATAGAAGCAACGGCAAAGGGGCTTTCATATATCAAACTCGATGGAAATATTGGGTGTATGGTAAATGGAGCCGGTTTGGCAATGGCAACTATGGACATGATCAAATTATATGGGGGCGACCCGGCAAACTTCCTTGACATTGGCGGTTCATCGAATCCACAAAAAGTCGTTGATGCGATGAATATCCTACTTAGCGATAAAAATGTAAATGCTGTAATGATCAACATTTTTGGAGGAATTACCCGTTGCGACGACGTTGCCCGCGGTTTGGTTACAGCACTTGATGAAATAAAAACCGAAATCCCAATTGTTATTCGTTTATCAGGGACAAATGCAAAAGAAGGTTTGGAAATCATTAAAGATTACGGATTACCAACCGTTTCAACAATGAGCGAGGCTGCGAAAAAGGCAATCGAATTGAGCAGAAATCGGATTTAAAGTGAAAAGCATCAAGTTAAAGATTCAGATTAAAAATTGAGTAATGAGTATATTGATAAATAAAAACACAAAAGTTATTGTCCAGGGAATTACCGGTCGTGATGGTGCCTTTCACACGAGTAAAATGAAAGCTTACGGAACCAATATTGTAGGTGGCATTTCGCCCGGAAAAGGCGGATCCGAAGTTGATGGGGTGCCGGTATTTAACACTGTTGAAGAAGCCGTTAAGGCAACAGGCGCAAACGCATCGGTTATTTTCGTACCTGCACCATTCGCGGGCGATGCAATATTAGAAGCAAGTTACGCGGGAGTTGAACTTATAATTTGTATTACTGAAGGTGTTCCGGTAAAAGACATGATAAAAGTTACACCCATTTTAAAACAGAATGGAACAAAAATGATTGGCGCCAATTGCCCGGGTTTAATTACTGTTGATGAGTGTTTGATTGGCATTTTACCGGGAATGATTTTCAAAAAAGGAAATGTGGGACTTATTTCGCGTTCAGGTACACTAACATACGAAGTGGTAAATATGCTTTCTGAAAGTGGATTAGGACAAACTACTTGTGTGGGAATTGGCGGCGATTCAGTATCGGGTTTATATTTCAGGGATTTACTTGAAATGTATGAAAACGACTCTGAAACAAAGGCTGTTGTATTGATTGGCGAAATTGGCGGCGATGCAGAAGAACAAGCTGCACAATATATAAAAGACCATATGAAAAAACCTGTTGTGGCGTTTATTGCCGGGCAATCAGCACCTGCCGGAAAGCGGATGGGACATGCAGGGGCAATTATTTCAAGCGGTTCGGGTACTGCCGAAGAAAAAATCAAAGCTTTTGCCGCAGCCGGCGTACCGGTGGCAAAAGAACCCGGAGAAATTCCGGGGCTGGTAAAGAAAAAATTAGGGTTATAAAAATGGAACTTCATTAATATTTAAAACGGGTAGCTTTAAAAAAACTACCCGTTTTATATTTATGTTTATTTCGATTCTTAATATACTACCCATTCAACGCCTCAGCACCACTTACAATTTCAAGAATTTCACCTGTAATTGCGGCTTGACGTGCTTTGTTATACTGCAAGGTAAGGTAATTGAGAAGTTCGGTTGCATTGTCGGTTGCGCTGTGCATCGCTGTTAACCGGGCTCCATGTTCAGCAGCATGGGAATCAAGAAGTGCTTTATAAAGTTGGATTTTTAAAATACTGGGGATTAATTCCTGGATGATATACTCTTTTGAAGGTTCGAAAATATAGTTTGTATTTACTTTTGTTGAATCATCTTTTTCTATTTCAACCGGAAGGAATTGTTCCGTGGTTTGAATTTGGACCGCCGCATTCTTAAAATGGTTATAAACGATTTCAATACGGTCGTAAGTTCCATCCTCAAACAACTTCATCAACTCCGTTGCAATCAATGAAATGTTCTCAAATGTAAGTTCATTAAAAATATCGTTTTTATTATCCACTACTTTCATTCTGTGGAATTTGATTTGCCGCATTCCCTGTTTCCCCAAACACAAAAAACCGACATTTCCTTTTTTTAATTGTGTACCGTATTTTTCGTTCACAAGCTTTGCCGCAACTTTCGAAATGTTTGAATTAAAACCTCCACATAAACCACGGTTCGAAGAAATCAGTACAATTAATACTTTCTCAGGATCACGTTGTTGTGTATAAACCGAATCGTCGGTACTTTCGAGACTGGCGCTTATTGAGGCAAGTATTCCGTGCAGTTTGTTGGCATACGGACGAATCTGATAAATGGCATCCTGGGCTTTTTTAAGCTTTGCCGCCGATACTATTTTCATTGCACTTGTAACTTGTCGTGTAGTCTTTACCGATGCAATCCGAATTCGTATTTCCTTTAAACCTGCCATTTTCTTGTAATAGTATTATTAACTAATTGGGTTATTGAGTTTTTATTTTCAATTATCCAACTGCTTATTTCCAATTTTTATCACTCTGCAAATCCCTTATCTTTTTTTCCTCCCAATCACTTCTTATATTTTTCGGCTAATTCTGCTGCCACTTTCCTAATGACTTCTTCGCCATTCTCCGTGAGGTTTCCTTCTTTCAATTCATCAAGTGTTGATCGGTGCTGCAACTGCATAGCTTGATGAAAATCAGATTCAAACTCCTTAACTTTTTCCACAGGTAATGTCCTGAGTAACTCTTTTGCACCGCAGTAAATTATGGCAATTTGTTGTTCAATATGCAAAGGCGAGTATTGTCCCTGTTTTAGAATTTCAACGTTTTTGCGCCCTTTATCAAGTACACGCATAGTTGCGGCATCGAGATCGGAGCCAAATTTTGCAAATGCTTCCAATTCGCGGAATTGTGCCTGATCGATCTTCAAAGTTCCTGCAATTTTTTTCATTGCTTTTACCTGCGCGCTACCACCAACACGCGATACCGAAATACCAACATTAATTGCAGGACGAATTCCCGAATTAAACAAGTGAGGTTCGAGAAAAATCTGTCCATCGGTAATCGAAATTACATTGGTAGGAATATATGCCGAAACGTCGCCGGCTTGTGTTTCGATGATGGGAAGTGCTGTTAACGATCCGCCTCCTTTTACCTTGCCTTTCAAACAATCGGGCAGATCGTTCATTTTTGATGCAACTTCATCACTATCAATAATTTTTGCGGCACGTTCCAATAAGCGCGAATGCAGATAGAAAACATCGCCCGGATATGCCTCGCGACCCGGTGGACGACGCAGTAGCAAAGAAACTTCGCGGTAAGAAACTGCCTGTTTTGACAAATCATCATAAATAATCAAAGCATGTCTTCCGGTATCCCTAAAATATTCACCTATCGATGCTCCGGCATAAGGTGCATAATATTGCAAAGCTGCAGGGTCAGATGCCGGTGCCGAAACAATTACTGTATATTGCATGGCGCCATGTTTTTCGAGCGTGGCAGCAATATTGGCAACAGTCGAACCTTTTTGCCCTATGGCAACATAAATACAATATACCGGATCGCCTTTTTCAAAGTTTTCGAGCTGGTTGATAATTGTGTCGATTGCAATTGCTGTTTTACCTGTTTGGCGGTCGCCGATTATCAACTCGCGCTGTCCGCGTCCAATCGGGATCATTGCATCAATGGCTTTTATTCCGGTTTGTAGTGGTTTTTTAACAGGTTGCCTGAAAATTACTCCGGGCGCTTTTCTTTCCAGGGGCATTTCAAGTAAATTGCCTTGAATTGAACCTTTCCCATCTATTGGTTCACCAAGTGTATTGATAACGCGACCCAACAACTGTTCGCCAACCATTATTGAAGCAATCCTTTGCAAACGTTTAACTGTATCGCCTTCTTTTACTTTTGATGAAAGCCCAAGTAGTACAGCACCAACATTGTCTTCTTCAAGGTTCAGCACAATCCCTTTGACACCGCTATCGAACTCGATCATTTCGTTGGCTTCCACATTCGAAAGGCCATAAATGCGGGCAATCCCATCACCCACCTGCAAAACGGTACCTACTTCTTCAAGATCAGCTTCCGATTTAAAGCCTTCCAACTGTTGCTTTAAAATCTGAGATATTTCTGCTGGTTTTATATTTGTCATCTTACCTTATTTTTTCGCTTCTTTACTATTTTCTAAGTTCAGTTTCCAATAATTCCTGTTTTATTTTCCTGAGTTGGGTTGTAACACTCGCATCATACTGCTTATCATCAATTCGTAAAATCAAGCCACCAATAATTTCGGGGTCAACTTTGCTGTCGAGTTCAACCGTCGCTTTCAACTCTTTTTCCAAAAGTGTTTTTATTTTATCGATTGTTTTTTGATTGATTTTAATTGCAGTTACCAACATTGCCGACTTTATGTTTTGATCTTTACTGATCAGTTCTAAAAAATTGCGGCAAATTCCGGTAATATATTCTTCCCTGTTATTTTGGAGAATCAACAAAAGAAAGTTTAATGTGTGCGGGTTGACTTCTGTTTTAAATATTTTGGTAATCAGTTCTGCCTTTTTAGAATTAGGAACTACAGGGCTTTCCAACAGATGAACAAAATCAGTGGAATGACTGCAAACGTTTGATACCTTTTCGATATCGGCTTTTAACGTTTCCAACTTATTTTTCTCTTTGGCCAATAAGAAAAAAGCTTTTGCGTAACGTACCCTTATTGCGCTTATATCCATTCGTCCTAATTCAATTTGATATCATCGACTAAACCATCTACCATTTTTTCCTGCTCTGTTTTGCTTGTCAGTTCTTTTTTCAATACTTTTTCAGCAATCATTACCGACAACTCTGCTACTTGTTTTTTGAGGTCGTTTATTGCTGCATCTTTTTCTGATTGAATTTGACGTTTTGCAAGCTCAATACTTCTGGCAGTTTCCTGCATAGTTTTTTCTTTGGCTTCAGCAATAATTTTGTCTTTCATTTCCTTTGCCTCTTTCAGGATTATATTTTTTTCCTGACGGGCTTCGGCGATAATTTTTTCGTTGCCAGCTTTTAACCCTGCAACTTCCCTTTTTGCTTCTTCTGCTGAATTTAAAGCACTTGCAATAGATTCCTCCCGTTCTTTAAGTGCATTCAGAATTGGTTTCCATGCAAATTTTCGAAGTACAAAAAGTACAATTCCGAAAATAATTAGCATCCAAAATATTGTTCCGGGATTCGGAGTAACTAAACCCATAATCTAAATTTTTAAAAGTTAATGGCAACAACACCTCCGGCAATCCCGAAGGTGGTCGCCAAATTTTTTGTTAGATGAAAATAACGAGAGCACAGATTATTACTGCGAAGAAGGCTACACCTTCGATTAACGCGGCTGCAACAATCATGTTCGAGCGAATTTCACCAACTGACTCGGGTTGACGGGCAATGGCTTCCATAGCGCTTGCACCGATATTCCCGATACCGATACCTGCACCAATTGCAGCCAATCCTGCACCAATTGCAGCACCCAGTTTTCCGAGTGCAGCTCCCGCAGTCACTTGTAGTAATACAGTTAAAATTGCTGATAACATAGCATTTAATTTTATTAATTAATATTAATGATGATCTGCTGTCGCCATTCCGAAATAGAGCGCCGACAACAGCGTAAAAACATAAGCTTGAATTAAGGAAACCAGTAAGTCGAGCAATATTATAAAAACCGAAAACAAAATTGATAACGGGCTGATTGCCAAACCTGCAACAGTGCCCATTAAACTTCCAAATATGAATATTAAACTTACAAACACTGTCACTATCATGTGCCCGGCCATCATGTTGGCAAAAAGTCGCACCATCAAAACAAATGGTTTTGTGATAACACCCGTAAGCTCAACAATGGGCATCAGCGGTATGGGGAATTTCAACCACCAGGGAACATCGGGATTATAAATTTCCTTCCAATAGTGTTTATTTCCGTTGATGGTTGTAATAAAAAATGTGAATAATGCCAAAACCATTGTAACCCCAATATTACCGGTAACGTTGGCGCCAAAAGGAGGGAATGGTATCAACCCAATAAAATTTTCGAGTAGGATAAAAAAGAAAAGGGTTAAAAGAAACGGCATGTATTTTTCATACTTTTTGTCGCCGATAGTTGGTCTGGCAACCTGATCACGGATAAAAAGGATAACAGGTTCAAGCAGGTTTTGCATCCCGGTTGGAGCTTTTCCTTTGTTTTTAGTGGCTTTTGCAGCCATCGAAATAAATATCCAAAGCAGCAGGATTACTGTAATCAGAATTTCGGCCACAACTTTAGTCATTGACAAATCTATAGGTTTTCCAATTTCAGTTCCATGGGCATCCAGTTCTACAATTTTACCGTCAAACTCTTTGCTGTGGGAAATTCTGAACCCCTTATATGTTTCGTTCCCATGATGAAACTTGGAAGACATGAATGCATAAAAGCTAAGCCCTTCGTGCAATTCGGGATTTTTGCTGTATAATAAAATGGGAAGTGGAATGCTTATATGCGTATCTCCAAATGAAACAATATGCCAGTCATAAGAATCAGAAACGTGTTCGATTATAAATTTACCTGCATTAAATTCTTCCTTCACATGTGAATCAGTAGTTGCAACTTCATGCTGCTCATTTGCAGCAACCGTTGATACAGATAGAATATTCAATATGAAAATTAATAAGATCCCAGCGGAAAACTTAAGCATAGTTAAATGGTGTTTTTCTAATGCCCACAAATTTAAAATATTTTTTTTACGACTGATGAAAAAACAAAGTTTTATACAGTATTAATTCCTTTAAAACAAGAACTGTTTTGACGGGTTCTTATCCCTCTTTATTATTATTTGCAGTTATTCTTAACATTGAAAGAACATCAAAAAACGTAAAAACAACATATAGAAACATAAAACAGGCAACAAATATTTTGGCATTTTTTGTATCAATTGCAATATATACAATAGCTACAGCTGAATATAAAATCAGTTTTAAAAATGTGACAACCATTATACTGCGTGTAAATTTCCGAATATCTTTCTTTGCCAGTTTTATTTGATATGCAAATATGGAAACAGAGGTCACTACAAAAAACAATATGATAAAAGGAAAAACCGACAAGTAATATTGTGGAATAAATTTCGTAAAAATCACCCCGCTCAATAATACGAGAACAACTATTACGACAATTAAATTGATAATATATTTTTTCATCATGATTCCGATTTACTTCTTTTTCAGCAGATTTCTTGTTCCGTAAATAATCGCAAGAACAACTGAAACGATCATCAATCCCAGTGTAAAACCTTTAAAGTCGTTTTTCATCCACTGGTCGATTTTGTATCCACCAAAAGTTCCGGCACCGATAATTGCCATCATTTCGAAACCAAGGCTGGAGTATCGGATGAAGTTGTCAAACTTGTTTTTGTATTGGTTTTTCCGGTTCATATGAAGGTTTTGTAACATTCATCACACAGCTTCCCGAGAACATTGCTCCAGGTTCTATCGAAAGTTTCCCGGGAACGATATCACCAATTATTTGTGAGGTAGATTTCATATTTATCAATTCGCTTGCAGTTACTTTTCCTTTAATATACCCCGAAATTTCAATGTCATTGCAGATTATCTGTCCTACAATCCTACCTTTTGGTCCAATCACCAATTTACTTTTAGCAGAAATATTTCCTAATAATTCACCATCAATCCAGATCTCGCCATTGGCAATTACATCGCCCTTGATTTTGGTACCCTCACCAATAATATTTATCGATTGATTAGGGCTTTCGTAGTTTGAAGTAATTTTTGCCATTTTGCTTTCAGTTTTATTTTTTGAATAACATTTTTCATTCGAATTTTCAGGGGTTTGAAATTACACATTTTTGTTGTTCCGGCAAAAGAATTATTTTTTAGTACAAAGTATTTAGTACTGAGAAATGCATATCAAGATTTTTAGTATCAAGTATCAAAACGCATATCCAGAATCAAGTATCCAGAAAATCACTCTGAATCATATGCCCATTTCACATAAACACTTCCCCATGTAAATCCGGCACCAAATGCAACAAGGATAATGTTGTCACCCTTTTTAAGTTGTTTTTCGTAGTCATAAAGGCACAATGGGATTGTAGCTGAAGTTGTATTTCCAAACTTCTGAATGTTGATCATAACTTTCTCTTTGCCCACTCCCATGCGGCGTGCAATTGCATCGATAATGCGTAAATTTGCCTGATGTGGTACAACCCATGCAACATCTTCCGACCGCAAATTGTATTTTTTCATAATCTCCTCGGCAACATTTGTCATGCTCGAAACTGCGGCTTTAAATACCACCTGCCCCTCTTGAAAAACAAAGTGTTCTTGTCTGTCAACAGTTTCATGCGAAGCAGGCAATAAAGAACCACCTGCTTTCATGTGAAGGTGGTGGCGGCCCAAACCATCGACGCGGTTAATGTAATCAACAACTCCTACATCTTCAGTTGTTGGTTCGAGTAAAACTGCTGTTCCTGCATCTCCAAAGAGCGGGCAGGTTGTGCGGTCGGTGTAATTGGTTATTGCCGACATTTTTTCGGCAGCTACAACAATTACTTTTTTGTAGCGCCCCGATTCAATAAACTGGACTGCTGTTGACAATGCAAAAACAAAACCGGAACATGCTGCATTCAAATCAAAACTCCAGGCATGATGTATCCCAACTTTGCTGGCAATAATGTTGGCAGTTGCCGGAAATGGCATGTCAGGTGTGATTGTGGCACAAATGAGCATATCAATTTCATCGGCAGTAGTGTTGGTTTTTTTGAGCAAATCCTGAACAGCCTTGACTCCCAAATCGCTTGTGGCTTTTCCCGGTTCCTTATAAATACGTCGTTCTTTGATTCCAATTCGTTGCATAATCCACTCATCAGTGGTATCAACCATTTTGCTAATCTCTTCGTTTGTCAACCGATACTCAGGTAAAAATGCCCCAACTCCGGTTATTGCCGCCCTTAATGTTGCCATTTATGTTTTATAAATTCTGAAAAATATTCCTTGTTGGAAAAGTTTTTTATAAACCGCTGTGAATATAAAAGTAAAACAGTGTAAAATCAAGGAAATGATATTTGTACTTATGCAGAGGTTAACAAATACTTACATTAAAGCTGAACAATTCATTCCAGTGTTCGAAAAATCTGTATTTTTTAAAAATAACGGATTATGCTTTGATCTTAATCCCCAATTATACAAACTACAATTTTTCCGACATGGTACTTTAAAAAAACCAGGTGGTTAACCTGGTTTAAACTGCAATTTCTTTAATAATTACCTGTTTCCCCCGGTAATATCCGCATTCCGGACAAACGGTATGGTATTTAACCGTTGTTCCACAATTCGAACAAGTTGCAAGAGTTGGTGCCACAGCTTTGTAATGTGTGCGCCTTTTGTCTCTTCTCGATTTCGATATTCTATGCTTTGGATGTGCCATAATATATATAGTTTTTAATTAATATTCCTAAAATTCCTAAGTGCATCCCATCGAGGATCTGTAGATGTTTTATCATCACTTTCCGGGTGCATATAATTTTTAAGTTTCTTAAGCATTTCTTTGTTGCAATCCCTTTTACCATCCTTGTTTTTTGGATGTACATGCCGCAATGGAACACTTAGAGTAATGTATTCATAAATAATCTGAGCCAGGTTAATATGGTACTCTTCAGGATTTACCCACATTATATTTTCTCCTTCGTCGAATTCGTTTTCTGAAAATTTCACAATCATTTCAGTTTCGTTGGAAATTGCTTGCTGATAATTATCCAAACAGCGGTCGCAGTTAAGTTCAAGCCACCCTACAATATTAAGATGCAATTTTATAAACGAACTGCGTTTTTCCAAAACAACTTTAATCGTAATTTCCCCATTGTCAACCAGACTCTCCTCAAAATGTGCAAAGAACTTATTATCAACTTCAAATTCGAATTCGTGCAAGCCTTCCTTAAGACCCTTAAATTCAATATCATATTTATTTTTCCAGCTCACGATTCCAAAAAAGAGTTGCAAAAGTATAATTTTTTTATCAACACCCGAATAATTCAATAAAATATTTAGGATTTGAATGATTATGAAGTAAAAGTAAATACCGAATAATCTTTTTAATTCAAATCAATCGAGACAAATTATTTTCCCAAAATAATCCTGAAAGTTGTCCCTTTACCAATCTCAGACCATTTAATAAAAATTTTACCATTATGGTAATTCTCTATAATGCGTTTGGCAAGCGAAAGTCCAAGTCCCCACCCACGTTTTTTGGTTGAATAACCCGGTTGGAAAATAGTTTTAAACTGAGATTTTGCGACTCCCTTCCCCGTATCGGTAATGTCTATGTAAATCTGATTTACTTTTGTTTGCACATCAACAGAAATTGTCCCATTATTTCCCATGGCATCAATCGCATTTTTACACAAATTTTCTATCACCCATGAAAAAAGTGCAGCATTTAAAGGGGTCTCAATGTCATCCTGTTCTGAAAATGAGGTTTTGAAAATAACTTTGTTTGACGATCTTGTTTTTAGATAATTAACGGTGGAATTTAAAGTTTCCACTAAATTTGTGGGAAACAACTCTGGTTTTGAGCCAATTTTCGAAAACCGTTCGGTAATTCTTTCCAACCTTTCCGTGTCTTTTTCAAACTCCTTAATAAGTGCTTCATCAATTTTTTGAAGTTTTAGTATTTCAATCCACGCCATTAAAGAAGATATGGGAGTTCCCAACTGGTGGGCAGTTTCTTTTGACATGCCCACCCAAACCTGATTTTGCTCGGCACGCTGGGTAGCGTTAAAAGCGAAATAGGCAATCGCTATAAAAACTACGATTACAAAAAGCTGAATAAATGGATAATATCTTAGATTTTGAAGAATACTGGATTCGCTATAATACAATAGTTGTGTATTGTTTTCAGAGAGTTCTATTGGAATGGGATCAACCCGCTCTTTCATTTTTTTGAGTTCTCTTTGCAATACTTCCTCCTTTCGCCCCTCACTATATTTAATATTTGCATCAATATTGAGCGAACCGTCTTTTTCGACAATAATAATTGGGATTGTAGTGTTTTGAGTTGCAACCAAACTCAGAAAATTTAAATAGTGTGTGTTCAACCGCTCCATTTCAGGGGAAGTTACTTCAATACCGGCATCGATTAATTCTTTTGTTGCCTCTGCCCAAAGCTCCACTTTTTTGCGTTCTTCCTGCGCCATTTTATCGGTAAGCCAATTGGTATAAAACAACGAAGAGACCCCAATTAATATAGCCGCAATAAGGAGTAGGATTTTTCCTCGTTTTCGTTTCAGGTAAATGTCCAATTCAATAAATTTTATTGTTCAATTGTTGAAAACGAAGGAAAGGTAAGAATATTATTTTTTAGTTGAATTATAAGAAATTATTGACGATTATAGATGACTTACAACCTTTGAAAGATTTTTATTGACCTTTTGGTTTTCAAGCAATTCAAATACTGTATTTGTAATTCCGTCTACATCAATGCCACATTCCTTGTATAAATCTTCAGGCGACCCGTGTTCAATAAATTTATCAGGAATGCCCAATAATTTAACAGTAGCCGAATAATTATTTTCTGCCATGAATTCAAGAATGGAACTGCCAAATCCACCCTGAATTGCGCCATCTTCCACTGTAACAATAAATTTAAAGTTCCCGAAGATTTCAGAAAGCATTTCAGTATCGATTGGTTTAACAAATCGCATATCATAGTGTGCCGCCGAAATACCTTTGTTTTCCAGACTCTTTACAGCATTTTTTGCAAAAATACCGGCTTTGCCAATTGTTACCAATGCCACATCGTTCCCATCGGAAAGTTTACGGCCCGTGCCAATTTCAATTTTCTCAAATGGTTTTCTCCAATTTGGTTTTATTCCACAACCTCGGGGATATCTGATTGAAAATGGCAATTTATTTTCGGGTAACTGAGCAGTGTACATTAAGTTTCGCAATTCAATTTCGTCCATTGGCGCCGAAACAATCATATTTGGTATTGACCGCATGTAGGCAATATCGAAAACCCCGTGGTGTGTCGGACCATCTTCACCAACCAATCCGCCACGATCAAGGCAAAAGATAACAGGTAATTTTTGAATGGCTACATCATGAATAATTTGATCATAGGCACGCTGCATGAACGTTGAATAAATGTTGCAAAAAGGCACCATTCCCTGGGTAGCCAATCCTGCTGAAAATGTAACTGCATGTTGCTCGGCTATTCCCACATCAAAAGCACGACCTGGCATTTTATCGAACAACTTGTTCATTGAGCAACCTGTTGGCATTGCAGGAGTAATCCCTACTATTTTATCATTGAGTTCAGCCAGTTCAACAAGAGTTTCCCCAAAAACATTCTGGAATTTAGGCGCTTTATCTATTGGGCAATCACAGGAAAATAATTCGCCGGTTTCTTTATTAAAAACACCTGGAGCATGATATTTGGTTTGATTTTGTTCGGCAAGTTTAAACCCTTTACCTTTTTTGGTAATAACATGGAGCAATTTTGGTCCCCTGATATTTTTTAAATCGTTCAATACTTCTGTCAAATAGACAACATCGTGACCATCAATGGGGCCAAAGTACCTGAAATCCAGTGCTTCAAAAAGGTTGTTTTCCTTTAATAAAAAGTTTTTAAGTGCATGTTGGTTTTTCTGGAGGATTTTCCTTGCCTTTTTTCCAAAACCATCCAATTTCCCCAAACCTTCCCAGACATCCATTTTAAACCTGTTGTATGTTCCCGACTTTGAAATATTAAGCAAATATTTATTCATTCCTCCAACATTAGGATCAATGGCCATGTTGTTGTCGTTCAGGATAACAAGTAAATCGGAGTTTGATGCGCCTGCATTGTTTAATGCTTCAAACGCCATTCCACCACTCATTGCACCATCGCCAATTACTGCAATAACTTTTCTGTCTTTTTCATTTTTCAATCGTGAAGCAACTGCCATACCCAGTCCCGCTGAAATGGAAGTGGAAGCATGGCCAACCCCGAAAGCATCATATTTGCTTTCCTTCATTTTCGGAAAACCACTTATTCCATTGTATTTTCGATTTGAATTAAATATGTTACGCCGCCCTGTTAGGATTTTATGCCCGTAAGCTTGATGGCCGACGTCCCAAATGAGTTGATCATAGGGAGTATTATAAACGTAATGCAAAGCAACAGTAAGTTCAACGACTCCCAGGCTTGCACCGAAATGTCCAGGATTTACCGATAGTTCATCAATAATAAAATTTCTTAAATCTTTGCAAACTTCAGGTAAATCATCGATATGCAGTTTCTTTAAGTCGTCCGGACTATCTATTTTTTCTAACAAGCTTCCCTTTTGATCAATCATTTTCCGAAAAAATATTTACAAAGATATAATAAATCTCCCACTGTGTTTTTAAAAACCAAACATGAAACGTAATCATCAATCAAACCTGACCGTTTTATGAAATATATTGGTTAATAAGGAATAAACCATCAAGTGTCAGCATTGGTTCAATTATTTTAACACTTTTTGTCAAAGGGGCAATTACCTGGCTCAATCCACCAGTAGCAACCACCGTAAGTTTTTCATTAAGTTCTTGTTGGGTTCTGTCTATAATTGAATCAACAAGCCCGCTAAAACCAAAGATTACACCAGCTTGAATAGCATGTAATGTATTTTCCCCCAAAACCGAGGGTGGTGCTGTTAAATGAATCTGTGGCAATTGCGCAGTTTTTCCGGCTAAAGCACTAACAGCAGTATTTAATCCCGGAGCTATTGCAACACCCCTGATTTCGGCATCTTTACCAATGGTTGTAAAAGTCAGGGCTGTGCCAAAATCAATAACCGTTGTTAATCTCCCATATTTTTCGAATGCTGCAACCGCATTGGAAACAAGGTCGGAACCTATTTGATAAGGATTTAAAACTTTTACAGGAAGTTTTGAATAAATTTCAGGCCCAACAACAACAATTCTGCCAGCAGGTAAAAGGGTTGCCAGCATTTCCGTAAAAGGATGAACCAGCGAAGGTACAACACTGCTTAAAATAATTTCACTAATATCTTTAAGGCTGATTCCGCCATCAGAAAGAAGCGATCCAAAAATTACTTTGTATTCATCGGCCATTTTTAAGGGATCTGTTTGAATACGCCAATTATGCAACCAATCGCCTTTCAGATTTACGCCAAACACAATATTTGTATTCCCAATATCTATTGCAAGTAACATTTTTCTTTTTTCAATTTTGAGAAACAAACTTAATTGATAAATACTTACTCTAACTCAATTTTATTATTTTTTTAAGTAATTAACTGGTTTTTATTTGTTGATTACTGACAAATAAATTGCTTTATTTTGAATTTGTATTCTGAAAAAAAATGCGTTATTTTAACAAAATGATTGGTTTAAATAAAAAGTGATCAAATGCAAAAGACGAAAAATCCGTTAATTTTCATAATTGAGGAAAGTACAATATATAAAGATTTGATTGTTGGGTATTTACGCTCAAAAAAGTTTGCCAACATCAAAGAATTAAAGAGTGGCGATGAATGTATGGCCCAGTTAAATCTTAATCCCGACATTATCATTCTTGATTATTCAATTGAGGGAATAAGTGGATTGGAATTAATGAAAAAAATTAAAGCAACACACCCGTCAATTGACTTTATTTTTCTTAGCGGACAAAATGATGTTGAAATTGCAATTTCAATTTTAAAACTGGGAGCATCAGATTACGTTGTTAAAAACGACAAAGCTCCTGCAAGGTTGGTAAGAGCAATTGAACAGGCCATTTCAAATACCAATAAACTAAAAATAAACAAAGGCTTTACCTTGGGTGTACTTGGCTTTTTTGTGTTATTGCTCCTTTTAATATCCGGAATAATTTTTATCACCCTGTTTTTTAATCTCTAACTGATTCCCAAAACTTTTTTAAGGCTGGCAATCAGTTTATTTCCCCTCGAAATAATCCCTGCGGTTGAATGGTACTCCAATTCATTTTCTATTATCAAAAGTATTTCGGGTATTAATTCAGGTTCTTTTAAGGCTATATTATGCAATATTTGCATTGCATGAACTCTCACCGCAGCAGGTTCTTTTGCCGATTTTAAAGTTTCAATACAAAAATCAAAAATAAGGCCTTGCTGATTTTTGTTTAAAATATTCAAACTTATCAATTTTAAGAAATGGCGTTTTTTACTCGTGCTTTTTTCAATTCTAACTTGTTCAATCATTTTTTGCAAAAAGGGGAAGAGCAATTTTGGATAATCATCGTTAATTTTATCGACCAAATAAGCTGCTCTCCAACTTTTCTGATTTGGGTTATACAAGGCAACTTCCATTAAATTTTGGTAATAATCAGTATTTCGGGAGATTTTATTTATAAGAAA
>JBBQPP010000027.1:0-16435 GCA_038217255.1 Bacteroidales bacterium
AAAAAAGGAAGGGGAAAGAACTATGGACGCTTTTTGAAGATGATAGATGACTGATGATTTACAAACCCCTTAATATAAAACCAATCATAAATACAGAAGTTACTTTCCCCTTTAGTAAAATTATGCCAATCAAGTTTCAAGCCAGCTATTTTCAGGCCTGATATACAGACTGATGCGATCTTGTTACTTTTTTTCATATTCTTATTATGGGAAAACATTGCCAATTTATTCCCATATTAAAACATTGGTAAATACAATTTGTATAAACTATTTTACGCTATAACGTTATTTTTTGATAAAATATTTTGATATCAAATTATTTGTTGCTAATTTAGCATAAAGAGAGTAGGATATCTTATTTATTAAGGGATAAGTTTTATAAAGGGGTTTGTAAAATTTTCTATCCATCCAAAAGCGTCTGTAAAATTCTACTCTTTTTTATTTTCTTCTTAAATGTAAATTTCTACCAGCTAATAAAAATTTTCCAAAGTATCTTCGATATTTATGTTTTTTTGATTGGTAACTGTTGTAAGCAATGCAACTTACGTTGTGAAAAGTTATCGCTATTTTTTATTTGGCAATAAATATATGTCACAGATTATCAAGTAAATATAAAATTACGATTAAACATAAATTTGATAAGTATAATTTTTAATTTTACTTCGAAATCACATAATACATTGCTGTAGTAAAAAAGCCCCTGACCCAGGGAATAAAAGAAATAATGTGGGTTTGTTTCCGTGGTTTTAACCCAAATTTTGTTTGGTAATTCGGGTTGATAAACCAGAAAACACGTTTATCGATTCTATAATTCTCGCGTTTCAAAATCCTTTCAAAACGTTCGATAGAAATGCCTGTATCTTTTATTTCGAAAAGAGCAGTAATTGTTTCATCGCTCTCTCCAAAAAAATTTAGAATAAACTTATATAAAGGGCGGGGTAGCAAATGAAACCAGGGAAGAACTGAAAGAAATTTACTCCTGCATATTTGCTGATGACCTCCAAAAGGGTTTTGCCATGGGGGAAAAGCAAGAAAAAACTTGCCTTCGCTTTTAAGAAAGCTTTTTACAAAATCCAAGAATATTTCCTGATTGGGAATATGCTCAATTACGTCGCGCATGATTATCACGTCGTATTTTTTATCGGGATTGACTTTGTAAATGTCCTCGCAGATTAAAGTCAGGTTTTTGCCATTTGGATGGTCTTTGTAAAAAGCTTTTGCAAGTTCAATCCGGTTGCATGAAATATCAATCCCAGTGGCTCTACAGCCCATATCAACAAAGGGTTTTAGGTTCCCTGCTTCGGCACAACCAATTTCAAGTACATTGGTTTCATTATCAAATTTTACCAAATCTGAAATAAATGGAACCACAAATTTCTTTGAAGTCAATCCTTGCTCATTAAAATACTGTTGCTTGTTTTTGTGGCGTTTCTGCATATAAAATGATTGACCTAAATATTTGCAACTCTTTGTAAATTAGCAATATCGAGGAATTTGATCTTGCGGCCTTGCAATTCAATCAGTTTGTCTTGTTTAAATTCTGAAAGCAGGCGGATTACTGATTCAGTTGCGGTTCCCACCATGTTTGCCAATTCTTCGCGGGTAAGCGAAATCTGAAGCGTATTCTGATTATCCAATTCAAAATTTTCCTTTAAAAGCAAAAGTACTTCGGCAAGGCGCTCACGTACGGTTTTTTGAGCAATGTCGGTAATATAATCGTTGGCTTCACGAAGTTCTCTGCACACAATTTGCAACATATGGTGGGAAAACTGCCAGTTGCTCTGAATTAGAAAAAGCAGCGTTTGATAGGGAACATGGCATAAAACAGCTTCATCGATTACTTTTGCCGTGGTGCATGCCAACTCCTGGCTCAATAACGAACGATAAGCAATTATTTCGCCCCTTTTGGCAAACCTGATAATTTGTTCTTTGCCGTCGATACCAGTTTTAAAAATTTTTACGATTCCACGGGTAACACAGTAAAATCCGGTCAGGCGGCTTCCCTCGCGATAAATTACAGTAGATTTTTTATACAAAGAGCAGGTTTTATCAAAATTCAAACGGCCAAATTCTTCTTCTGTCAATTTATTAAACAACTGAAATCCACTTAAATCTGTTTCTTGTTCGGTTGGCCTGTTTATTATGCTTCTCATTTTCCTTAATTAAAATATAAAATGCAAACAAATCACTTTTTATCAGGGTTAAAGATACAACTTCGTGATTTATTACTAAACTTTTACAACGTAATTAGATGTGCTATATTTGTATTGCAAATTAAATGAAAACTATTTAAAAACAGATATATTATGAAACATGTAGTTGATATGGCCTGGACAGACAAAGTCGCTTTTGAAGGCGACATGGACGGACACAAAGTTATTGTTGATGCAACCAAAGAATCAGGAGGAAGTGACCTGGGACCACGCCCAAAGAAACTGATGCTCACTGCTCTTGCCGGGTGTACAGGAGTTGATGTGATCATGATACTTAAAAAAATGAAAGTTATTCCTGAGGCATTTAATGTAATTGTAGAAGCCGATGTTACCGATGAACATCCGAAACAGTACACAAAAATGAAAGTGATTTACCAGTTTAAAGGAAAGGATTTGACCATGGATAAATTGGAAAAAGCTGTTAAACTTTCCGAAACTAACTACTGTGGAGTTACTGCGGTATATCGCAAAGCCATGGAAATGGAAACTGAAATACGAATTGTAGAATAGAATTAAATAAGTAATGAGAAAAGCAATCCATTAATTTAGGGTGCTTTTTCTATGAACAAAACCAATATGATTTTGTCTTATTTTTCATTATGAAAACAATTCTTCACAAGGCAACGCAACGTGGTTTTGCCGATCATGGTTGGCTTAAGGCGGCACATTCATTTAGCTTTGCTAATTATTACGACAACGAAAAAATTCATTTTGGGAAATTGCGGGTGCTAAACGACGATTTAAAAAAAGTTTAATGAGGCTGAAAGAATGGATAACTGGCAATTGATGGTTTCTCCAAATGGACAAAGCAATTCGCTTTCAATCAATCAAAGCGCATACATTTCAATTACCGAATCGAATAACACAAGCGAAACCACTTATAAATTAAAAGAGCAAGGGAATGGAGTATATTTTATCATAATTGAGGGCGAAGTTGAAATAAATGAAAATGTCCTGCAAAAACGTGATGCCGTGGGAGTATGGAATATCATTGAATCTGTTGATATATTATTCAAAGGAAATTCCAAATTACTGGCAATTGAAGTACCTATGAATTAAGAGTTGGAAGATAATCTTAATAATAATGTTAAAATCTATAAATCCTACAACAGGTAAAATTGTTAAACCCTACGAAAAACATTCTGAAAAAGGAGTTGAGAAAATAATCAATTCGGTTGATAAATCCTGGCATCATTGGCGATTTATTTCCTTCTCAAATAAAGCCGTTTTAATGCAAAATCTTTCCACCTTGCTTCGAAGTAGAAAAGAAGAACTTGCGTTATTAATGGCGCTAGAAATGGGAAAAGTCATTAGAGAGGGTATTTCTGAAATTGAAAAATGTGCCTGGACTTGTGAATATTATGCCGGGAATGCTGAGAGTTTTTTGGAAAACGAATTTATTCAAACAGAATCATATCGCTCTTTTGTATCTTTCCAGCCGATTGGGACAATACTTGCAGTTATGCCATGGAATTTTCCGTTTTGGCAGGTTTTCAGGTTTTTAGCGCCAACTTTAATGGCCGGAAATACAGCGGTTTTGAAACATGCAAGCAATGTCCCAGGTTGTGCCGTAGCTATCGAAGAGCTTGTTCGCGAGGCAGGTTTTCCCAAAAATGTGTTCCGAACTTTGTTGATTGGTAGCAATCAAGTAGAAAATGTTATTAGACACCCTGCTATACAAGGGGTGAGTTTAACAGGTAGCACTCCTGCAGGTAAATGTGTGGCGACAATTGCCGGGAGTGAACTGAAAAAGTGTGTTTTGGAATTAGGAGGAAGCGACCCGTATTTGATTTTAGAAGATGCCGATTTGGGGGCAGCAGCTAAGGTTTGCGCAACAAGCAGGTTGTTAAATGCGGGCCAAAGCTGTATTGCCGCAAAGCGGTTTATTGTTGTGGAAGAAGTGTATTCAGAGTTTCTCGAACATTTTACCCACGAAATGAACGCCGCCCATTTTGGCGATCCTTGCGAAATTGAAACAACAATGGGACCAATGTCAAGAATGGATTTGCGTAATGAGTTGCACCAACAGGTTACCGATTCCCTTAAAAAAGGTGCCGAAGTTGTTTTGGGTGGAGAAATTCCAAATCGTAAAGGCGCTTTTTACCCTCCAACAATTTTAGAAAACATAAAACCAGGCATGCCTGCATATGATGAGGAATTGTTTGGTCCGGTTGCCGCGGTTATCCGTGTTAAAGATGAAAAAGAAGCCATAAAAATTGCTAACGATACAGCATTTGGCCTCGGAGCAGCAGTATTTACAAAAGATTTGAAAAAAGGAGAAAAAATTGCTGAATTTCAACTTGATGCAGGTTGCTGTTTTATCAACGATTTTGTAAAATCAGACCCCCGTTTGCCTTTTGGTGGCATCAAGGAAAGCGGCTTTGGCCGCGAACTTTCAACCCAGGGAATCAAAGAATTTATGAATGTGAAAACCGTGGTAGTAAAATGATTTTTGTAAATTTGCTGAAAATGAACCAATTTATATGAAACTAAAAACTGCCATTATTTTATTATTTGCTTTAACTTTTTCGATTTCTTGTACCACTCAGAAAAACCCCGGACGCGAAACCAATTTTAATGCAAACTGGAAATTTATACGAGCCGATGTTGCAGGTGCAGAACAATCCGGTTTTGACGATATTTCATGGCGCGTGCTGGATTTACCGCATGATTACAGCATCGAAGACCTGCCTACCGGACAGACAGGCCTTCCTGAAAAAGATAATGTAAAGCAAATCGGGCCTTTTTCTGTGGAAAGTGCCGGAGGGCCTTCAACAGCTCACACCGTTGGTGGAACTGTTTGGTATAGAAAGCATTTTATTTTGAATAAGGAGGATGATGGAAAAATAATACAAATTCTATTCGACGGGGTTTACATGAATGCCGATTTTTGGATAAATGGCAACCACCTTGGAAATCATCCTTATGGTTACACAGCCTTTGCATACGATTTAACGCAATTTCTCAATCCAACAGGACAGGAAAACGTTTTGGCCGTTCAGGTAAAAAACGAAGGGAAAAACTCCCGTTGGTACAGCGGTTCAGGAATATACCGCGATGTAACTATGCTAATAACAAACCCGGTTTATATTGATATTTGGGGAAATTATATTACAACACCACAGGTTTCAAGTGAAAAAGCTGTTGTGAAAATTGAAACTTCGGCAGTAAATTCCGAAGATCAGAAACAGGAGATTATAATAAAAACCGAAATTTTTAATCCAGCCGGAGAGCTTGTTGCAACTGCTGAAAACCCAATGGAAATGCAGGAGACAAGTAAAAGCAAACAATCAAATGAGATAGAAATAGCAAACCCGCAACTCTGGTCACTTGACAATCCAAATTTATATACTGCAAAAATTCAACTTAAAAAGAACGACAAAACTATTGACGAAACCTTGCAGAAATTTGGTATCCGCACTATTGACTTTTCACCAGAAAAAGGGTTTTTGCTGAACGGAGAAAATGTATTGTTAAAAGGTGGCTGTATGCATCACGATAATGGTGCGCTAGGTTCTGCAACATTTAAATCTGCCGAATTTCGACGGGTAAAATTGATGAAAGAAAACGGGTTCAACGCCATCCGAACTTCGCACAATCCGCCTTCAAAACATTTTCTAGATGCTTGTGATGAACTGGGGATGCTGGTTATGGACGAATCGTTTGATCAGTGGCAGAAACCCAAAAATCCACAGGATTACAATCTGTATTTCGATAAATGGTGGGAAAATGATATCGAATCAATGGTGAAACGTGATCGCAACCACCCTTCAATAATCATCTGGAGTGTGGGCAACGAAATTAAGGAACGCGCTGACTCAACGGGGCTGGCGATTTTTAGAAAGTTGAAAGAAAAAATCCTTGAATTTGATAAAACACGTCCGGTAACCCAGGCAATTTGCAGTTTCTGGGACAATTCGGGCAAAACATGGGACGACACCGAAAAAGCATTTGCACAAATGGATGTTCAAAGTTACAACTATCAATGGAGGCAATACGAACCCGATCATGAAAAATTCCCGAAAAGGGTAATGATAGGCACCGAATCAATTCCTCTTGAAGCTTTTGAAAATTGGCAACAAGTTGAAAAAAATCCTTATGTAATTGGCGATTTTGTTTGGACAGGAATGGATCATCTTGGAGAATCAGGAATTGGAAGCACTCATTTTGACAATGAAACAGTTAATGGACTTCCCGGTTGGCCATGGTTTATAAACAACAGCGGCGATATCAGTATTTTGGGATTCAAAAAACCGCAAATGTTTTTTCGTGATGTTGTTTGGCGCAACAGCGATTTGGAGATGCTTGTTCATGCACCAATCCCTGCCGGTCGAAAAGAAGTTATAAGTTTCTGGGGCTGGCCCGATGAGATGAAGAGCTGGAACTGGGAAGGCAACGAAGGGACTCCGTTACAAGTTTCGGTTTATACCCGTTGCCAAAAAGTTCGTTTGGAATTAAACGGCGAAGTTATTGGAACAGAAGATGTTTCGGATGAAACGCAGTTAACAGTAAGATTTGATGTCCCATTCCAACCCGGAGAACTTGTGGCAATTGGATTAACCGATGGAAAAGAGGTAGTAAGGCAAACTTTAAAAACTACGGGCTTACCAAACCAACTTAAAATTACAGCCGAACAAAGTGTATTGCCAGCGGGGCAAAACGATTTGACTTATTTTAATATCGAAGTCCTCGACGAAAATGGGATGCTCGTTCCTGATGCTGAAAATAAAGTTGAATTCGAGATTTCAGGACCATGTAAATTGCAGGCGGTAGCCAGCGAAAACCCAAAAGATATGCACAGTTTTCTGCGGCCTGCTGTAAATACATTTCGCGGGAAATGCCAATTGATTGTGCGCTTAACCGAAGCGGAAGGAGAGGTGGTTGTAACTGCAAAATCGGAGGGGTTAAAATCCGGGGAAGCAAAATTTAAATAATAAAAGTTCAAAAGTAAAATCTTCAACTTTGAAATAGAATAAAACAATTTTGATGGATTTTCCCTGTGATTTATTCAACCAAAAACTTACCAGTAACAGTTTTTCCGTTATTTGAGGCAGAAAGTAAATACATTCCTTGTTTCATCTCTCCAATTTTAATTCTGCTAATTTCCGTTGCAACTGATTCAGAATAAATGGATTTAATTAAACGCCCTGTAATGTCATGGATATCAATTTTTGTAACCCCACTAAAATTATCCGAGAAAAAGAACAATTCGTCTTTTGCTGGATTTGGGTAAATTTTAAAAGAATTTGGAATTTTTATCAAAGATGAATTTGTTGTACCTGATTTTGTTAATGCATCGAGCATCTGGCGATCGAGTTTATAACCCTGATATGTTTCGTATGTGCAATCAGTTCTGTCGCTGTTCAATATCCCGAAACTTCCGGTAAGATTCCATAAAGCCCATCCAAGGTTGTTTTCCCTGAAAAAAGCACTCAGATCAGCAAGAAAATCAACTGTTACTTTGTGCGGAGTTTGGTTGTGAACACCAAATTCCTGTACCATGATTGGGATATTGTTTTGGTTTGCCATTTCAACAATATCCTGGTAATCCTTGAAAGGGAGTAAATTGCTTCCGTCGGTTGCTTTTAATTCCCCGTTTTCATCCATTTTATAGGTTGCCTGCTTTCTTCCCCACGAATTGTCAGATAAGTTATAAGTGTTAACAGAATCTCCGATTTTAATTGTAATAGAATTGATTGTCATCCAGTCGCCCGCTGAGTTTTCAAAGGCAATACTGGTTGTTCCTTCTGAAAGGATTGTTGAAAAATCCTTGTTCGAAATATTCTGGTAGCCCCACTGTGTACTAACAATTTTGGTAAAATCCGTCCCAAGGTCGGGGCCACAAACAAACTTTTTGGAAAGAACAATTTTGTTTCCTGCTTTTATTGATAATGTAGATTCAATAGAAACTTGACCAACGTTAACAATTATTTCAGTGCCAATCGGGAAATTGCCCTGAATTACCAGAGGACTTTTGAATTCACTCTTCCCAGTACCATACAAATAATTCGATATCGAAAGCATTGGCCAGGTTGGAACCGGCCAGTCCATCGAACCTTCAACCCAGCTTGCTTTGTAATGTGTAAGCGAAAACGGGTCGTAACTGTGAATTGCCTGTGCAATATTTGGTTCGTCCTTCAACGAAAGCAGCAAACCCCTTCCATATCCAAGACCGTCAACAAAAATTACCCGGTTTGGTGTGACTTTATGAATGGCATCAATCGCTTTTTTCATTATCGAAACATATACTTCTTCGCTTACATTGTTTGGTTCGTTCACCAGGTTGAAACTTAGTTTTTCAGGCGAAATGTCTTTGTACCTGTTGGCGAACATAAGCCAATGATTTACAAACGCTTTTTGTGCTACCGTGTCAGTCCAAAGATCAAGTTGCTGGTTAACCGGGAGTGTTGATGAATTGACGCAATATCCGGGCGCCCTATGCAGATTAATACAAACATGAACATTGTATTGATTTCCCCATTGAACGGCCTGGTCGATTTTAACCAATTCTCTTTCAGTAAAAATATCCCAATTGCCTGCCTGTGTATAAGTTCTGTAATCGAGAGGAAGCCTTACAAAATTACATTCGAGATCATGTATTATGCTGAACTCTTTTTGAGTAAAACCTGTATTGCTCCAATTAAAATCAAATTTGCCCAATAGGTTAAATCCTTTTTGTTGTGAGCAGAAAGTTTTTATATCGGTAATCGGTTCGCCGGGTTGGGCTAAAATATTCAATGACAGAGCAAAAAAGCCTAAAAATATAATTGAAATAAGTTTCTGGTTTTTCATAGCAATTTAAACTTTATAGTTATTCAAAACTCCTTCAAAATCCATTCGGATTGAACTTTTTTCTGCAGATTTTGAAAAACGTTGCAAAATTAAAGAATAGAAACTGAAAACCAACCTACAGACTAATAAAGCTTTTTTCTTTTTACAAGAAAAGAAAGTAAAACTTGCTGAAAATCTTTATTGATATCGGCTTCAGCAAGGTCGATTTTGTATTGGCCACATTTCACTTTCAAATCATCGAAATAAGAATTTACTGTTGAAATGTAGTGGCTTTTTATTTCGGAGGGATTAAATTTTACGGCTTGTCCACTTTCCAAATCAACAAACTTGTGCGGTCGGTTGCTAAACCTGAATTCGCGTTCCAAAGCATGGTCGGTAACATGAAAAAGTATGACTTCGTGTTTGTTGTAACGCAAATGCTGGAGCGCCGAAAAAAGCTCTTCAGTTTTATGATTATCAAGCATATCGCTGAAAATGATTACGAGTGAACGTTTATGTATATTTTCGGCAATTTGATGGAGGACTTCAGTTGTGTTTGTGTTTTTCCGGAGGTGCGCATTTTCGGGTTTTATGAGATCTGATAATTTTCCGTACATGATTTCGGCGTTAACCGATGAAATCCGGGGATTTGTATGAAATTCAATTTTATCGGAAAAGAGTGTTAACCCAACTGCATCGCGCTGTTTGCGCATCAAATAAATGAGTGCCGCCGCCGTGTAAACCGAAAAAGCGAGTTTATTCTGCAAATGCTTCTCCCCCTTTGAATACGGGAAAAGCATCGATGATGAGGTGTCGATAACCAACTGGCAGCGGAGGTTGGTTTCCTCTTCATACTGTTTTACAAATAATTTATCGGTCCGCCCGAACAGTTTCCAGTCAATGTGTTTTGTTGATTCGCCTTGATTGTACAACCTGTGCTCAGCAAATTCGACCGAAAATCCATGAAAGGGGCTACGGTGCAAACCTGTGATAAAACCCTCAACTACTTCATGGGCAATCAAATCGAGGTTGTCGAACTGGTGGAATTTTTCTATGTCGAAAATGTTTTTCACATGTAACTTTCTACAGCAGTTTATCCAACTTCGCAGTAAATGCTGTTTTTGGAGCTGCACCAACCTGTTTGTCAACTATTTCGCCGCCTTTCACAAACAACACGGTCGGAATATTCCTTATCCCGTATTTTTGTGCAACACCTGGGTTTGAGTCAACGTCAACCTTGCCGATTACTGCTTTTCCTTCGTATTCTTTTGACATTTCTTCAACGATAGGGGCAATCATCCGGCAAGGGCCACACCACACTGCCCAAAAATCAATCATTACCGGTTTGTCTGATTTTACTACCAATTCTTCGAAATTGGCATCCGTAATTTCTATAGCCATAATATTATTTTTTATTGTTAAATATTCTTCAATTCACTGCAAAACTAACTAATTAATTCTATACGTAATGTTTAAGTCCTCTTCAAAAAATTTCAAAAACTCATCCGTGAGATTAATCTTTGCTGTTCGCGAAAACATTTGGACATTCATATTATTGTCAAGGTTGTAAATATTGAATTTCAACAATGTTTTTCCCTTATTGTTTAAGGTCATTGTTTCAAGGCGTTCCACAACTTCTTCATTTAATATATGTACCGGCAAATTTAGGGTTATGCTTTTCACATAATTTTTTCGAACTTCTGATAGCAACTCAATCTGTGAAATTTTAAACTCGTAACTACTACCATTGTAACGCTGTTTTACACTTCCCCGCACCAATAAAAACAAACCAGTTTTACAGTATTTATGATAATTGACATAATCCTGACCGAAAAGGAAAAACTCCAGTGAATCAGTATAATCCGAAAGTGTAAATGTGCTAAATGGGTTTCCATTTTTCGAAGTTGCCTCTCGGTTAGCAGTAACCATTCCGCCAAATGCAAAATCCTTTCCTATGTATTTTTCGATATCATTATTAATGTCTTTCAAAAAAACATCACGCGAACAAAAACTTTCAATTTCGAGTCTGTAATCATCAAGCGGATGTGCGGTTAAATAAATTCCTATAAGGCTTTTTTCTTTTTCAAGGAGAATCAGTTTTGCCCACTCTTCAACCTGCGGAATATCTGGTTTTTTAATGGCCTGGCTCCTTCCCACAGCACCAAACAAACTTTGTTGGGCACTTTGCTTTTCAAGCTGGATAAGGTTTCCATACCTGATAATTTTTTCGACGAAAGAAGTAGAATCATTTTCGTCGTCGCCTGCAAACATGCTGCTGCGTTTTATTCCTTCGAGGTTATCAAAAGCACCGGCCATTGCCAGAGCTTCAATATTCTTTTTATTTACGGATTGAAGGTTCACGTTTTCAACAAATTCGAAAATATTTTTGAACTCACCGTGTTTTTGCCGAGCTGTTATTATATCTTGTGCTGCGCCAGAACCAACGCCTTTTATGGCACCCATCCCAAACCGGATATCTCCGATTTTATTGGCTGTAAATTTGATAAAACTTTCATTTACATCGGGACCTAAAACATTCGACTTCATCCGCTTACATTCCATCATCAGTTTTGTGATATCGGTAATGTTGCTAAGGTTTCGACTAAGGTTGGCAGCCATAAATTCTGCAGGGTAATGTGCTTTCAAATAGCCAGTTTGATAGGCGATATAGGCGTAACAGACTGAATGTGATTTGTTAAAGGCATATTCTGCAAAAGCTTGCCAGTCTTTCCAGATTTTTTCGATTACCTCCTCAATCTTTTTCCCGGTTAAATTACATTCATCGACAAACCTGAAATTTGCTTTACACCCTGCTACAAACTTCACTTTCAAATTATTCATCGTGTCGATGATTTTTTTACCCATTGCTTTTCGAAGAGTATCAGAATCTCCCCGCGTAAAATTGGCAAGCAAACGTGAAAGAAGCATTACCTGTTCCTGAAATACTGTAATTCCATAAGTGTCACTCAGGTATTCTTCCATCATTGGCAAATCATAATCAACTTTTTGTTTGCCATGTTTACGGGCAACGTAATCAGGGATATATTTCATTGGTCCCGGGCGGTAAAGTGCATTCATAGCCACCAAATCTTCAAAACGGTTTGGTTTCAGGTCGCGCAAATGCTTTTTCATCCCATCCGACTCAAACTGAAAAATCGCTGTTGTTTCGCCGTGGCTAAACAGTTCATACGTTTTTTCATCATCCATCGGTATTTTGTCAATATCAATTTGCAGCCCTTTTGAAATTTTGATATTATCTAAAGCTTCTTTTATGATAGACAAAGTTTTCAGTCCCAGGAAATCCATTTTCAACAAACCTATGCTTTCCACAAAACGACCATCGTACTGCGTTGTTAAAAGTTTCGCCTCATCTTTGGTTGGCATCAAAGGAATGTGGTCTGACAAAGGATCACGGCTAATTATTACTCCGCAGGCATGAACACCTGATTGACGCACCGAGCCTTCTAGGGTTTTAGCAAATTTAAGGGTTTTAGCAATCAACGGGTTATTTGAATTAATCTCCTTTTTTAAATCAGGGCTTTCTTTAAAAGCTTTTTCGAAAGTCATTTTTGGCGCATCGGGAACTAATTTTGCCAAACGGTCAGCTTCTGACAACGGGAGTTTCAGCACACGGGCAACATCGCGGATTGCCATTTTTGTTGCCATTGTGCCAAACGTGCAAATATGAGCAACTCTGTCCTGACCGTATTTTTCGGTTACATAATCGAGCACAAGCTGGCGCCCATCATCGTCAAAATCAATGTCAACATCGGGTAGTGAAACCCTGTCGGGATTTAAAAACCGCTCAAACAGCAAATCGTATTTTATTGGGTCGATATTGGTAATACCCGTACAGTAAGCCACAGCAGAACCAGCAGCAGAACCACGTCCCGGTCCTACGATAACGCTCATTTCGCGGGCTTTATTGATAAAATCCTGGGTAATCAGGAAATAACCCGGATATCCCATTTTTTCAATGGTTTCAAGTTCAAATTCCAAACGTAACACAACATCTTCGGGAACAGGATCTCCATATCTTCCTTTGGCACCAATATACGTAAGGTGTTTTAAATAAGCCGCTTCAAGCTTTACCCTTGCCACATTTTCAAATCCGCCCAAACGATTATAAGCTTTTTCGCTAAATTCTTCAATCAAAACTTCTTTTGTAAACTTTGACTGAAATTCATCTTCTGTCCCAAATTCTTTAGGGATTGGGAAAATGGGCATTATTGGATCCGAATTCAATTCGAAATCGGTTATTTTTTCTACAATTTCAGCGGTGTTGAACAATGCTTCCGGAACATCGTCAAAAAGCACATTCATTTCCCGTTGGGTTTTGAACCACTCCTGTTTTGTGTAGCGCATCCGGTTTGGATCGTCAACGTCTTTTCCGGTATTGAGGCAAATCAACAAATCATGTGCATCGGCATCCTCAGCATTTGTAAAATGGATATCGTTGGTGGCTATAATTTTAACACCAAATTTCTTTGCCATTGGTATGATAAGTTTGTTCACCAGAACCTGCTTATCGTAAACATCTTCTCGTTGTTGCTGCATTTCCGACGGGTGCCGCATCAATTCGAGATAATAATCATCACCAAAAATGGATTTAAACCAAAGTATTGCATCTTCTGCATCTTTAATCCGGTTGGCCATGAGTAGCGATGGTATTTCACCACCAAGGCATGATGAGGATACAATCAAACCTTCTTTATATTTTTCGAGTAAAGTTTTATCGATTCTGGGTTTGTAATAAAAACCTTGATTATTGGCAATCGATATCAGTTTCACTAAGTTTTTATACCCCTGTTTGTTTTTAGCGAGTAAAATCAAGTGATGGCCGGAGCGATCAATTTTATCGTTTTTGTCCTTAATTGTTCTTTCGGCAACGTACGTTTCGCATCCAAGAATAGGTTTTATTCCCGATTTTTTGCAGAATGCATGAAACTCTTTTATCCCGTACATAGTGCCATGGTCGGTCAAGGCGAGAGTGGTCATCCCATCGGTTTTTGCCTTGGTTACAAGTGCTGAAACGCTGGCAGCCCCATCGAGAATGGAGTATTGTGAGTGTACATGAAGATGTGTAAACGGAATCATCGCTAAATAATTTTGAATTTAAATGACCATCAAAAATGGAGCTATAAAGTTACGGTTTTTGGGGTGCTGTTTTTGTGGTGTTGATAAAAAATGGAAGATTTTCATGAGCAAAAAAAAGCCCGGTAGAAACCAGGCTTTTATCAGATATTCTTCGAAATAAGTTCTTGTATCGATTGAAATTCTTCGGGGGTAAACTTTAATTTCTTTGAGAAATTGAGCAAATCAGATTCGTTTTGCATGGGAATCAAGTGAATATGCGCATGTGGCACTTCGAGACCCAAAACCAAAACCCCAACTTTTTGGCAAGGTATCGCCTTCTTTAAACCAACGGCCACTTTCTTTGCAAAGGCCTGCAAGCCAACGTATAAATCATCTTCCAAATCAAAAATATAATCCACTTCCTTTTTTGGGATCACAAGCGTGTGGCCTTTTGCAGCCGGGAAAATATCGAGAAACGCAAGATAGTTTTCATCTTCGGCAACTTTGTAGGCCGGAATTTCGCCATTTACTATTTTACTGAAAATACTTGCCATGTTTTCTTAAATTGAAATTTCAACAATTTCAAAAGGAATAATTCCCGAGGGGACCTTGATTTCAACAGAATCGCCCACTTTTTTGCCCATTAAACCTTTGGCAATAGGAGTGTTGACGGATAATTTATTTTGTTTCAAGTCGGCTTCGCTTTCCGGAACCAAAGTGTAAGTCATTGTAGCGTTGTTCGCTTTATTTTTAATAGTAACAACATTCAAAATCTGAACTTTTGAAGTATTGATTTTCGATTCGTCGATAATGCGCGCATTTGCAATTTTACCTTGAATTACGGAAATTTTTGCTTCCAACATACCTTGTGCATCTTTGGCTGCATCATACTCGGCATTTTCCGAAATATCGCCTTTTTCGATGGCTTCACCTATTTGTTTTGAAATGGACGGACGCTCAACATTTGTTAATTGCTCCAACTCTTTTTTCAAATTTTTTAATCCTTCTTTTGTTAAATATACTACATCGGACATTTTTAATTCTCCTTATTTACTTGTTACCATATAAAAAAACAGAAAGAATTCCAGAAATCCGGAACTCTTCCTTTTGCAAATTTAGATATTTTATTGAAACTAAAAATATCTTTCCTAAAAAATGTTCTAAATGAAAGAATTAGAAGTTTTTAGATATATTTTCGATTTAAAATCTCGCTATAAATCACGGCTTTCCGCAGCGAAAATCCCTCTTTCTTTTCTTTGATCGAATCTTTTATAGGGGGTTGTGTTTTTACTTTATCATTTTTTAATACACCACCTTCATTTTTTGCCACAAATTTGTAGCCTTGCTCGTTTATGTAGGGAATCGATTCCGGTTTTTCGTCCATATAATAATCGGGTTCGGTTTGAGGGACTTGTGGAAATGCCTCTTCTTTAAACAAATCCCAAATATTCTCGGGATTCTTTTTTTTGCCTGGAACTGAAGTTGCCTGTTTCTTCTTTTTGATCTGACCAAATATACCAGCGCCGGCAATTAATACCGTTAAAATTATTACTACTAAATCGTCCATTTCTGTTTTCTTTTAATGACAATAAATATCCTACTTTTGTTGTTTTTAGTAAAAATACGAAAAATATGCAGTCAGTCTTGAAAAGTGGGAAGTTTTTGTTTTTTATAGTTCTTCTGTTACTTTCAACAAATTCATGCGATAAAATCCAGGATTCACAGGTTCCCAACGTTCCATTTTCGTTTACAATTGATTTGATCATTGATAATGATTTACAAATTCCGGGCAATTCAAAATATTTCCCGTTCGCTGGTTACAGCGGTGTAATTGTTTATTGTGCCGATTTGGATGAGTATTATGCTTATGATGCAACCTGTACATATGAAATCAACCAAACCTGCAAAGTTGTAAATAGCGGAGTTCTGGGAGAATGTTCTTGTTGCGGTTCGAAATTCCTTTTAACGGGAGGAGCTTATCCGGCAAAAGGACCTGCTGCTGCACCTTTAAGAAATTACAATGTGTCGAAAGTGAATAGTTTTACTTTGCGGGTTTATAATTAGAAAAGATAAAGTAAAACGCAAAAAAATGGGTTTCAGAAATTTTCTGAAACCCATTTTTTAATCTTAAAACTATCGGTTTTTAATACCTGTAATGTTCTGGTTTATAAGGCCCTTCTTTAGAAATTCCCAAATATTCCGCTTGATCATCGGTAAGTTTTGTGAGCTTAACACCAATTTGTTCGAGGTGCAAACGGGCAACTTCCTCATCAAGTTTTTTCGATAAGCGATAAACACCAACTTCGTATTTGTTTTGCCAGAGATCGATTTGCGCAAGCGTTTGGTTTGTAAACGAGTTGCTCATTACAAACGAA
>JBBQPP010000028.1:0-16354 GCA_038217255.1 Bacteroidales bacterium
TTAGCGATATAAGGGGAATGGTAGTTGGTCAAGCCCAAGACAAATGCTGATTGAAAAACTATTGACGAAGGTAACAACAAAAAGCTAAATTACCAACGCCAGCCCCGAACCAAAGCACAGCAAAATTACAAATGCCAAAGATAAAAAGGTCAAGCCCATATTTTGCCAAACCTATTAATCTGCGTTCTTGCTTTTTATTTTATGTTATATTCTTTTTGAATTAAATCAATTAATCGATTCGTCTGGTCAATCCGCCTACGTGCCTGACCAGAATTGCCTGCTGAAATAGCACCTAGGTAATGCAGCCGACCAACAAATTCATTTATAATAGCTGGATCGTGTGTTAGCAATTCCGGATTACCTTTTGGCTCTGTGTAATTATAAGGATAAACCTGAAGCATCTCTTGAAAAACTGCAGCGTCAAACAGTTTACCAATAAAATCAAAATAGGAATTAGCCCTAGTACTTTGTATTTCTTCCTGCATTTTAAAAGTTGACTGATCAGTATAGTAACTCAGAACAGAATCAGCAATCATTTTATTAGAAATCAATCTTAATGTGCCCGAACTTTTCATTTGTTCATATGTGCGATCGTTCAGTTCAAAACGCCTGTTTATTGTAGTAATTTTCCGGGCTAAATAGTACATGGTGTTCCCATATTGATTGTTGGCAGGATTTCGGATTAAATGTATCAGAGAGTCAGCCATTATTAAAACATCGGCACTACTACTAACCATATCTGCAATGTCTGCTGTGTCTGATTTCAAATCTTCTATCATTGATTCCATGAATCCTTGTTCTTTTTCTTTTTCAATCCGGTGTTCTCTGAAATTCTCAACAAGAAAGCCAAGAAACACAGCAAGGAAAAGCATAAAAAATTCTAAGAGATATTCGCCCCATTTCTTTTTATGGGTTACATGATGTGGGTGTTTGTGTACTTCCATGTTTTCTATTTCTTGGCTTTCGTTAATAGTTTCCGTATCTTGCTGTGGAATAATTTCTTCAGATTGACTTTCAATTTTAAAGTCCATTGAATCGTCTAAAGGGTCTTCGTCTATTTTGTCAACCATATTTATTATTTTCTAAATATTATTTTTTTTTCTCGTATTCCGCAAGCCTGACGTACAACGTGAGAGTGTGAAAAAACTCCTCCAACACCTCCGCTTTGTTAACAATCGTATAAAAATAACAATAAATTTTAATTTGCAGTTGTACATTTGATATATGGAAATGATATCCAATAAAGACTGCCATTAGCATACGTTTTCAAGTTTAGATGAGGCGATTGAGAAGAATAATGCTTTGCAGGTTATTGATGTGTTTGTTGATCATATTGATTTAAAACAAATCGGATTTATTATTTCAGATGTGAAGTTGGAAGGTCGTCCTGCTTTTAATCCAAAGGTATTTCTTAAACTGTATTTTTACGGATACCTCAACGGGTTGCGTAGCAGCAGAAGGCTCGAAAGAGAATGTATACGCAATGTAGAAGTGCAGTGGCTATTGTGCAAACTGACACCTAATTATCACAGCATTGCCGACTTCAGAAAAATAAATGCAAGCGCATTGCGTAACACTTTTAAATTATTTGTTTTGTTTTTGAAAGATGCGGATCTTGTTGCAGGCGAAACAATAGCAATTGACGGAACAAAAGTGCGCGCACATAACAGTAAAAAAAATAATTTCAGTCCCGCTAAAATTGATCGGCATTTACAATACATTGAAGAAAAAACAAATGCATACCTACAAGAATTAGATAACAACGACACAAATGAAGATACTATACAAGTAAAAGATGTAACAGAAAAAATAGCGCGATTGGCAAAACATAAAATAAAATATACATTATTTAAAGAGCAATTGAACAGCCAGTCAGCAAAGGAAAATAACCAAACTCAAATAAGCACTACCGATGGCGATGCGCGTGCACTGTTAGTGCAGGGACAGGTTGTAGAAGTAAGTTACAATGTGCAAGCTGCGGTTGACGACAAACACAATCTGGTTGTTGCTACACATACAATTAACCGCAACGATAGAAATGCCTTGAGCGCTATCGCCATTGAAGCAAAAGCAAATTTGAATATCTCCACTTTTACTGCATTAATTGATAAAGGGTATCACAATGGTGGTGAAATACATATCTGTAAAGTAAATAACATCACAACTATTTGCGCATCACCCGAAATTGTAAACAGCAATTTGTATGGCACTACACCGGAATATGTAGTATCGCATTTTATATATGACAAAGCACATGATACTTATCAATGTCCTCAAGGGGAAATATTAAAAACACAAGGCACCTGGCATAAAAAAACAAGAGAAAGAAACAGCGGCTTTTTATTTAAAAAATATCGCACACCAAAATGCAAAACATGCCCGGTAAAACACTTATGCACCGGCAGAGCAAAAGGAGGAAGAGAAATAGAACGAAGTCAATACGCCGAAGCAGTTGAAGAAAATAATAAACGTTATCACCTCAATCAAAAATTGTATCGCAAGCGACAAGAGATCAATGAACATATTTTTGGAACAATTAAACGCAAATGGGCCTGCCTGCCGTTTTTCAGGCAGGGTTATAATTATACAAACCTTAAAGGACTTGAAAAAGTAAATGGAGAACTGGCTTTAATTATGACTGTATATAACTTTAAAAGATGTATGAATATACTTGGAACTGAAAATATGATTACAAAAATTAAAAATTGGAAACCGAACTACAAAGCAATAGCTCGGCATTTATTAAAATGGATGTATTTTAATGCGATTACAGGCATACAAAATATACATTTAAAGTTTGCAGTATAAAAATAGCATACCGCTAAAGGTCTAAAATCGATTATTGTGCAATTTAATAAGTCTGATATTTAATTTAAAAGGAGAAAATTGAGTTTTTTCACAACCTGACGTTCAATGCTTGGCGAAGTACGGAATAGGTGCTTGTCAAGCCAGGAACAAATGCTGATTGAAAAACTTTTAATGAAGATAAAAAACAAAAAGCTAAATGGTAAATGTCCAGCCCCGAAGCTATGGACAAAAGAATTACAAATGCCGAAGATAACTTACGTCCGCCCGTATTTTGCCATACCTTTTGTTGTGCGTTCGGACTTCGTCTGGGTTTGTTGAAGTGAATACGGTGTCCAATTAAATAGGGTGTGTCTTAAGAAGCGTCGGTACATGGCTTGCTTTTTGGAAAAGTTAGCGTTTGTGTGTAAGCTTTGTGTGCCTGGCAAATGTGCCTGGCATGGTGCATTTGCATTTTTGTTAAATATCTTTCCAAATAACAAATCCTTACATTGAGTATTAAAAGGCATGTAATACAATTGAAAAATTATCAAGATTTATGGTGATAAATTAGCAAAATATTTTCTATTTAAATTCTAGTTCTCCTCCCATCATTAACAATTTGAATGAAATAATTGAATTAAGTATTTGCTGATTATTAAATAGAACTGTTGAATTATTTTGAAGTTTTGGTTTATCATCAGTTGCTATTACAACAAGTTTTTTTCCATCCCTTAAATGAACCACTGCCTTCGTTACCTGCGGAATACCAAATACAAATTCACCACTTGAAGGGTTTACCGGATAAAAGCCTAATGTTGAAAAAATATACCATGCGCTCATTTGCCCACAATCATCATTTCCAATCATACCGGTTGGAGTGTTATTATAAAAGTCATTGCAGATTTGGGAAACCAGTTTAGCTGTTTGGTCTGGTTTGTCAGAATACGCATATAGATAGGCAATATGATGGCTGGGTTCATTGCCGTGTGCATACTGGCCAATCATAGCCTCTTGCCCTAGGTATTTATTAGGGTTGGGGGTTTGAATGTTAAAAAAACTATCCAATTGTGTAGTAAAATTTTTCTTGCCACCCAATAATTGTATCATTCCCTCCACATCATATTGAGCTGGTGTCCAGAAATATTGCCAGGCATTTGCTTCTGTATAATCTCCAGGATTGTTTAATGGAGAAGTTGCCAATAATGGATTGAAGGGCGTTCTCCAATTCCCATTACTGTCTTTACCACGAAGTTGTTTTGTGCCAGCATCATACAAATTTTTGTAGTAAGCAGCACGTTTGTAATAAATATCGGCTATATCTTTCTTTCCCATTTTTTCTGCCATAACTGCAATGCAATAATCATCTACACCATGTTCCAATGTTCTTGATACGGCTTCATTATCTAAGCTATCGAAAGGATAATACCCATATTTATTAAGCAAAGTCCAATTGCTGTTGATATGATTTTCGGTTGTTGATTTAATCATTTGATGCAATGCTTCCTCAGCATCAAAACCAGTAAACCCTTTTAAGTAAGCATCGACTATTACAGGTATTGCATGGTTACCAATCATGCAATAATTATCCTGCCCCCATGCAGTCCAAATAGGTAGGAACCCTGCAGCTTTGCTGTGTTCTATCATGCTGTAGATAAAACCATTTATTCTTTCCGGTGCTATTAAAGTGTATAAAGGATGTGCAGCACGATAGGTATCCCATAAAGAAAGTGTAGAATAATATTCTCCATTTTTTGCAATATGAATTTTATCATCTGCACCTCTATATTTCCCATCTATATCAGCAATATTTGATGGTTGAATAAACAAGCGGTACATGCAGGTATAAAATATTTCTTTTTGCGTTTGTGGTGCTTCAATTTCAATTCTGTTTAAATAAGTATTCCAAATTTTTTTAGCATTGGCGACTATTGCTTTAAAATTCCAATCAGGTAATTCCATTTGCAAATTATTTTTTGCTCCTTGAACACTTACTGTTGATAGAGCTATTTTAGTTTGAAGTATTTTGTTAACCAAGTCAAAACTCAAAATATATCGCGGTGCATTTTCATTTGCTTGCTTTGGCAATTGAGAAGAGGAGATAAATGGTTGATTGAATTTAATAACAAAAAAATATTTTCGTTCTACCCAATTTTTAACATGGCAATAGCCCGATATGGTTGTATTATCCTCCATCTGCACATTACTTTCTAATACCAAAGAATCCGTTAGAAATTTTAAGCCATGTTGTAAATCAACCAAAAGTTTTGCTTTATTACCTGGATATGTATATTGATGAAATGAAACTCTTTCCGTAGCAGTCAATTCTATTTTAACGTTATTTTTTAATTTAACAGCGTAATAACCTAGTTCTGCTTTTTCAGTTTTTTTAAAATAAGGTTCACTAAAATTTTCTTTTCTGTTATCGGTAAAAGGCTGTAAGAGAACATCACCAAATTCATTGATGCCTGTGCCATTGGCTCTTGTTTGCGAAAAGCCCATTATCAAAGAATCATCGTATTGATAACCGCTTGTATAATCCCAACCATTGTCTTTATTGTCTGGCCCTGGCTGAACCATACCAAAGGGCAAACAAGGGCCGGGAAATGTATGGCCAGTGCCTTCTGTGCCAATGAAAGGGTTAACAAATTTTGTATAATCTTTTGTTTGTGCAGAAGTATTTGCAACCATAAATGACAGGCAAATAAAATGCAGGTATTTGTAATACTTCATTTTTTAGATTATTTTTCTGTTGATTCGATTATTATTTTTCGGTAAGCCTCTTTTGCTGCTTCGTACACTTTTGCAGCTTCCTCTTTTTCTGTAGCAGCAATCTTTAGCGACTTCTGGCTCCAGCATTGGTCAACAGCCTTCAAACACCACTCTGCACTTTTTTTATTCGCCCTGATGGGCTGATTGTTTACCAACACAAAAATAGGGTTGCTGTGTGATGATGGTAAAATACGCAGCGCTACCCAACTACTTTTTGTGATGGATGTTTCAAAAGATATATCCTGTATGCTTCCATCTGCTGTAATGATTTTTTTATCTGCTACTTCTCCATTCACAATTAATTCTACTGCAACGGTTCTTGTATTTCCAATCCTTGCTCTTTCAATATTCCAGAATGGCTTTTGTGTCCATACATTTTCTTGTATGTTTAGCGGATGAATAGTTGAATCAATTACTTCATTTAAATAAGCAGCTACTTTTGCAGTAACCCTTATTTCACCTGATTTCTCTACATTTACTTCGCTGTTTTTTGTGCCAACCTCTGTATCGTTTATTGTAAAATCTATGATATGGCTTTTACCATCGGATGTATAAGTTCTTCCCAATTTTAAGCCTTCGGCAAAGTCATTAAAATTCAAGGTACTATCTAATTTTACATAGCTTCTTCCGTGTGCAACCTTTTCATCACTCATGCAGGGGAAATCCGTTTCGCCGCTTATTCTTGTTCTGTATCCGCAGTTCAGTGTATGATACCAGATATTTAATTCCCATGTGGGCGGTGTGTCCATCGTGGAAATAAAATCAACAAGATTCTGTGTTACAGCAACAATATATTCATTAGCACCAATGCCATCAAAATGCGGCATTTCATAGTTAGGCAAACTATCGGTTTTAACTTCCAGTCCCAGACCCGAATGTGCGTAGCCGGTAATAGCTCCCTGTGCCTTTGCCCATTTTAAAATGGGTATCGTCCATGTTGGCCAGTCTTCTAAAACTTTTGTGCCTGGATAATCCTGTTCTTTTAAACGCAATAAAACTAAATGCCCTGCATGGCTTGATGGGAAACCTGAAATTTCCAGATCATACCGCAATAAATTTTCAGCAGTAGAAAGTTTATTATTCTTTCCTTCAAAAAATTGTTTTTGATGATAATAGCCAGGACCCCATGTAAGCACACTTCCAACATTTACCGCTTCGCCAACTAAATGCCGCATCATATCTTCGGGGTTTACGCCTTGTGTGGGGGTAGTGTAGTGTGAGCAACCTGCTGCATGTATATGATGGTCGCCGGAATAGTAACCAAATGATGAAGGGTCAATCCATCGCTGTAAATTAATTTTCAGTGTTTGATTTTTTTCATCCGTTACATTTAGGTTTATCATTTTAGTAAGATATTCGGGACCTCTTCCATATTCAATTGTATAATCTCCTACTGGCAAATTGATCGTCTCCCCATCAGCCCTGTAAACTTGTGGCTGAAAGAAAAAATCCGGAGCCAGTCTTTTCATTTGGCTTGGATAAATATGCTGTTGTTTGTCTTTAATGATGAAAGATGCAGTGGTTGGTTTTTTGTTTTCATCCAATACCTGCAGTTTTATTATTGCTGATGGTATAGCTTGAAATAAAATATCCACTTCGTTTCTAAAACCAATATCCTGTGTTGCCTGACCGCAGTTAAAACTAAAACGGGCTGCTCTTTTTCCTGCATCCCTGCTGTATAGTTGAATGATAAAATATTCTGATTGCAATCCACTTAAAGTGGCTTGCATGGGGGCTTTGGTATAGAGGCTAAAGTCCATCCATCGGTCTGCAATATCTTTTGCTGTAAGAGTTTTGCTTTCGTCTTTATTGCCAAAGCCGTAAATTTTTTCTCCGCCATCATAATCCCTTTTTGCCTGTTCGCTCAATACTTCCAATTTTGCTGTTATGCCTGCCTGGTTATCTATTCTTATCAAAAAAGTACTCCATCCATTTTGTTGCAGGATGGGTTTTACAATACCTGCTTTTACATTCACCCTGCTTTCAGGATTTATAATAACTGAAAAAAGTGCATATTTATCCAAAATGGTTTCAATGGCTGCAATACTTTTTTCTTCCTCATTTCTGTCAACTGTTTCTTCAATTATTTTTTTATCAGCAATAGAAATGGGTGTTCCTAAATAATCCAATGTTTCGACTATTCGTTTTGCTTGAAAAATAAACGGCTGAGTTTCTGCAGTAGACTGGGCAATGGCTTTTGCGTTAAACATCCCAATAAGCAGTATCAATCCATAATATTTATTTAATTTCATAATCTTTTATTTTACCTCAAAAACTGCTACTTGATAGGGGTTTAGTTGAATAACTTTATTTTATAAATAATCATTACCATTATTCGAAGCTAAATTTTATTGTTCAATTTCATAAACTACCGCTTCATAAGGTTTGAATAAATTTGTAGTGGAAGCTATGCTATAGTTTCCAATTAATATTTTTCTTTTTGTTGTTTCTATTTCAATCTTCAATTCTGCTTCTTTCTCCGAAAAATTAAGTACTATCAATAGCAATTGATTATCTAGGTCCCTTGTGTAAGCAAGTAATTGTTCGTTTTTTTCATCAAGCATATTGAGTGCACCATAAATCAAAGTCAAACTGCTCTTACGTAATTGAATCATATTTCTAAAATAATTCAATACAGAATTTGGGCGGATCTCTTGCTCGGCTACATTAATTTTTATATAGTTTTCATTTACTCCAAGCCAAGGTTTTCCTGTTGTAAAACCTGCTTGTGGTTCACTATTCCATTGCATTGGCGTTCTGCCATTATCTCTACTTATTTTGCTATGCGATTTTAAAAAACCTTCATAATCTTCACCTTTTTGTTTTAGTTGATTGTAATAATTGATTGTAAATACATCTTGATAATTTTCTATATTGGTATGGTTGGTATTTGCCATTCCAATTTCATCGCCGTTATAAATGTAAGGTGTAGCCCTCATACTTAATAAAAATGTATGCAGCATTTTGGATGAAAGTTCTCGGTAAGCTTCACTATCATTTCCAAATCGGCTAACCATTCTGCACATATCGTGGTTGCCTAAATATATTGTTCCCCAACCTTTTTCTGCAAAAACTTTATCCCAGTCATTTAATATTTTTTTCCAAGCTACTAAATCTCTGTTGCTATCATCGGCATACATAAAATTTGTTTGGCTAATGCCCATACCTGTATGATTGAAATGATAAAAAGTTTGTAACTCATTTCTATCTTCATCTACAAAAAGTAATGCATCTTCTACACTTGCAACAGACATTTCACCTACATTCATACAATCATATTTTGAAAATACCTCTCGGTGCATTTCTTGTAAATATTCATGCAAACGTGGCCCACTTGAATAGTAAGGAAACCAATCTTGTATTGTCATATTACTTGGCAATTCTGGAAAGCTAACATCTTTAGATATGCAAGTAATTACATCCATTCTAAAACCATCTATACCTTTATCCAACCAAAATTTCATCATGTCATAAACAGCATGTCGCACCTCTGGGTTTTCCCAATTTAAGTCTGGCTGCTTTTCACCAAATATGTGGAAGTAGTAACTGTTGGTAGCAGTATCATATTTCCACGCATTACTTTCTTTATCAAAAATACTCCAGCGGTAGGGTGGCTTACCTTTTTCTGCATCCCACCAATGATAATAATTTCTGTACCGATTATCCCTTGATTTTTTACTTTCCTGAAACCATTCATGTTCATCACTGCTGTGGTTTATTACCAGGTCCATGATCAACTTAATACCACGCTGGTGCAATCCTTCAAGCAGTGTATCAAAATCTTCCATCGTACCAAACTGCTTCAGGATAGCCTGGTAATTAGAGATATCATAGCCCATATCATCGTTGGGAGATTCATACACCGGATTCATCCAAATTACATCAATCCCCAAACTTTTGATATAGTCTAATTTTTCAATAATTCCTTTTAAATCACCAATGCCATCTCCATTAGAATCTTTAAAACTTCTTGGATACAACTGGTAAACCACCACTTCTTTCCACCATTTTCTTTTATTATCAGTTAATTTTTTTACAAACATTATTTTGAATATCCGTTTAATTCTTTAATAAAAAAAGCAATGGAATATTTAATCTTTTACTCCAAGCATTTTCACTATGGTCTTCACCCGGGAAATATTTTGTTTCCCAATTTTCTACTTTAAAACCTTTGTTTTTCATCACTTCATCCACTTTTTTTTGAATGGCAGGATACAAAGCATCTAATGTCTTATCGCCACAATCAAAATAAATTTTATGATTCACCGGATTGGGTAAATGATTTTTTAAATAATTGAGAAAAGCATCAGGAACAGGATTATCCTCCAGCGACCAAACACCCGGCCAGTGTGTGGAAAGGCAGGCTGCGCCACCAAATACATTTGGGTATTCACAAATGGCATACATAGAAATCAATCCACCCATGCTACTACCCATAATAAAAGTGTTTTCTTTGTTTGTATAAGTAGAATAGGTTTTATCAATAAAAGGCTTCAGCTCTTTCACTAAAAATTTTAAGTAGTTATCAGATATGGGTTTAAAAATATCGGTTGTTCTTCCTGCTCTTTGCAGTTGTGCGTTAATTGTATCTTTTTGTATTCTTGATAGACTTTTATAAGGCTTCTGCGGAAAATAATCAGCATGTCTTGTGTTTCCATCATTCCATATAGCTACAACAATTACATCTTTAATTTTATTATCGTTAAGTAGTTTGCTCAATGTTTCATCAACGCCCCATTCTTGTTTGTTCCAAGTAATTGTAGAGTCAAACAAACTGTTTCCATCATGCATGTAAAGGACCGCATATTTTTTATTGGGCGAATATCCTTCTGGTAACCATACATCCACATTTCTTTCGGTAACATATTTCGATTTAAAATTTTCAATTCGTTCGATACTTCCTGATGATACTTTGGGTATTTGTGCCATAGAAATATTACTGTTTAAAGCAATAACAAACGTTGAAATAATTAAACGATTCATAAAGCGATATTAATTTCGTAAGTAATTTTTTTTAGATTCCTTGACAAATAACCAGCATATCAGCGACATCAATAAGCAACCTGTTAATATTAAAAACAGTATCGAAAAATCACCTGCATCGCTCACTACTTTTGATATGCCTGGCGTCATCATAGCGGGCAAGCTTAATATTGCATAAAAAGTTTTGGTTAATTTTTCTTGAATGGCAAGCATGTAATTGATTTATTTTATTTCAAAAACCATTGCTGATTTTGAATGTATAGTCATTGTTGATTTGATAGAAACTATTTCATTACTTATTACATTAGTTGCAGTTGATTTATTCATTAATATCTCCTGAAACCTTTTGGTATCTAAGCTTACATTTCCTTCATTTTTATTCATCACCACCATAATCGTTTTTTCATTATTGTATCGGAAGTAAACATAAACGCCATCAAAAGGAGCAAAGTGCAGTGTTTCGCCGGTAGCGATAACAGGGTTATTTTTACGCCAATTGAGTAGCTGCTTCAGATAATTTTGTGTTGATGATTGTGCAATTGACAATCCATTTCCAGTAAATGCATTTATACTATCATCTTTCCATCCCCCTGGGAAATCTGAGCGTATCAATCCATCATTCTTATGATGCTCGGTATTATCCATTAAAACTTCTGTGCCATAAAATATTTGAGGAATGCCACGGATGGTCAGCAAATAAGTCAAAGCCATTTTGGTCAAATCCGCATCTTGGTTAAGTTGCATATATAGCCTATCCATATCATGATTATCACCAAACACCAAAATATTATTTGGATTAGCATACACAAAATCGTTTGCAAGTGCTTCATACAATTTTGTAAATGAATTATAATTGGAAGCATCCTCTTTGCCGTTTAAAGACTTAATCAATGCATCTTGCAGAGGAAAGTCCATCACAGTTTTTAAACACCCTGCATACTCATCATGGTTTTGTTTTCCCATTTGCCAATAAGAGGTAATTAATGGGTTGGTACTCCACTCTTCACCAACCAGATTAAAATTTGGATATTCATTCATAATACTGCAACTCCATCTTTGTAAAAATGTTTTATCCGAATAGCCATATGTGTCCTGCCGTATTCCTCCAAGCTCCAAAGTTTCTATCCACCAAATGGTACTTTGAATAAGATAATTTGACATAAATATATTTTGTCCGTTCATGTCGGGCATTGTTTTGTCGAACCACCCATTTGTCCATAAATCTTTGTCATATTTTGAGGCATACAAATCTTCATTCACAGTACGTCGGTGATTGGTAAGGATAAATTCGTCAGGATAATTTAACCAGTTTTTAAAAGGCAAATCGGTCATCCACCAATAATTACTGCCAGTGTGGTTGAGCACTTCATCAAAAATTAATTTCAATCCTTTTTGTTTTGCTTTAGCAGCGAGTTCTTTATAATCATCCAATGTTCCAAACCTTTCATCTACTTTATAATGATTGGTAATGGCATAGCCGTGATAAGAATAAGCTGACATATCATTTTCCAGCATTGGAGTTGACCAGATAGCAGTAAAGCCCATGTCTTTGATATAATCCAGATTGTTGATCATACCACGAATATCTCCGCCATGCCTGCCACCATCAAATTTTCTATCTATTTTATTTTCTTTCATTCCATCCACAACATCATTGTTGTAATCTCCATTTGCAAATCGATCTGGAACGATTAAATAAATGACATCAGTTGAATTAAAACCGATGAATTGTGAAGCATCCTGCTGTCTCTTCAGCAAAGTATAATTGTAAGTATAAATTGTCTTGCTGTCCTTTTTGAAGTTGATTGTGAAGCTACCGGGCTTTGCATTTTTTTCAATCAACAAATCAAGAAACATATAATTTTTGCTGTCTGCTTTATGAATTTCTTTTATTGTAACACCACCATAATTAATGGAAGGGGTTGTTTCTCCAACATTATTTCCATTAATAAGTAACTGCAAGTTTTGATCTTTCATGCCTACCCACCAGTTAAGTGGTTCAACATGCTGAATTTGGGATGCTCCTTTTTCACTTATGAAAGTTATGCAGATGAATAAAATAAGAAAATTTATTGATTTCATATTGGCAGATTTGTTCTTAAATGCTTCATTATTGCTATATTAATTTCCCATTGATTGCCAATGGGTTGCTGAGTAAACGGAAGCGTTGGCATATACGGTGCTAGCCCAAATTCAGCAGTTACATTAAAATTATTCCATCCTTCTTGTTTTTTATTTTCTATTATTTGCTGCCACCACCCAATAAAAGAAGTTAAATGATTTTCCCATTCTGGCGCAAAAGGGTCACTAACCTGCGGTCCCTGTTCAAATCCAACCCTTGCATGAATATGTGATATATGCGGAATGATTTTCTCGATAATATTTTGCTGGTCTTGCAACAAACTTTCAGACACAACACAAAAATGTGAAAAATCGCCTACCAGCTCAAGTTCAGGAAATTTATCCAAATACGGCAGTAGGGTAGCAGCATGAAAACTAAATCTTCCTCTATGAGTTTCATGCAAAATTCTAACTCCGGTAGTAGCACTTAAATTTAAGCACAATTCTATAATTATGCAGTTATTTTCAAAAGAAAAGTAATCCTTCCCGGTATGCGAGTTAATATATGTTGGTTGATAACTTGCCACTTTTAAAAGTTCATCTTTCATTTTTTTAATAAACTCATCCTCAGTTTCCTTTTTGGGAATAGATAGCTGCTGGAGAATAAAAGTAAAATCAACATTTTTCGTATAAATATTTTCAATCTCCGCTATAAACGCATCGCAAAAATCATCATCAGAAGGTAGAGATATCTCTATCCCATTATAGCTTGCAGCCATTATTTTATGAATAAATTCCACCGGATTTAAATGTTCTTGTCCCCAGAAAGGACATACAAATTTGAGATTCAATTGCAAGCTTTTTTTAAGTGTAGGAGAACAGTAATGGATTAATAGGTGTTTCTATTATTTCACCTACTTTAGCTCCGGGGCACCAGGCATTCCAATCGTTTACCTGGTTATCATTTTCAGGTTGTTTAAGTTTCATGTCTTTATCCATATAAATAATGGTCATTACTTTTCGCATTTGTTCCGTTTTATTAGCGCCTGCCCGATGAAATACCCAGCCGGAATGAAAACTTATTTCTCCTAATTCAAATGCTTCAACAACATGTTTAAAATCTGTAACTTTTAATTTTTGCTGAATAGCCAATTCGCTTTCATCTCCAATTTCCAGTTCTCTTCCTTCTATAATTTTATGACTGCCTGCACTAAATTCCAAAGGGCCCATATTCAAAGGCGTGGCTTGCAACGGCATCCAGGCGGTAATTGTTTTATCGGTTTCTAATGGCCAATAATATTGATCTGCATGCCACGGGGTAATGCCACCTCCCGGCTCTTTATATAAAGCTTGGTCGTGATAAATTCTTGTTCCTTCAGCTTGCATTAAATCGGTAGCTATTTTTGCAATGCGGTTGCTAAAAATCAGTTTTTTTATTTGTTCATCCTCTTTCCATAAATTAAACAATTGCAGAAATGCTTTACCGTAAGTATTCCTGTTTTCTAATACAGTTTCTGCTGTATTCCTCTCGGCTACTTTTTGTGAAATGATATCGCCGTAAAAGGCCACCACTTCTGGCGACAGGACTTCTTTTAATTTAATATACCTGTTTAGATTGTAAAAATCAACCTGGTCTTTAGTGAGTGTGTAAGGCTCATTAAGGAAAGGCAGGATAGAAGATGGAATTTTTTGCATTGTTGTGGTTTTATGAGTACAAAATTGGATAAAGTTGTAACCATTGAATAATACCCTTTCGCCAACTTTTGATACTATATTTCCATTTATTAAAAATTTTCTTGCTTTATATGTAATAATAGTATTATTTTTAAGGTAGATTTTATTATGAGAGCGAAGCTTGAACATATTGAAAAAACAAAAGAAGAAAACTCCATTGTATGTTATAAGGTGGTTGTTCCTTCATTTGAATTATACTGGCATTATCATCCTGAATTTGAGTTGACTTATATACTAAAAGGCAAGGGTAGAAGAATGGTTGGTGACAGCATTGAAAATTTTACGGAAGGCGACTTAATTTTGTTAGGCCCATCATTGCCCCATACTTGGGTTAGTGATAAACTTAAAAGGGAAAACTGCAAGGCTATTGTTGCTCAATTTTCTGCCGATTTTATTGAACCATTCTTGGCTTTACCTGAGATGAATAGTATTAGAAATTTATTGGATAAAGCGAGTAATGGTGTCAGATTTATAAAAAATAAGCAGCTGAATTTTAGTGACATGATAACACAAATATCTACAGCAAATGGTGTATCGTTAGTTACTACCTTTTTAAATTTGCTGGAGACTCTCGGTAACCAAAAAATGAAAACGCTTGCATCTGTAAATTTTAAAAAAATAAAAGGCAATCAGAATGAGGGCCGAATAAATAAAATATTGCTTTATATCCAAAACAATTTTATGGGGCAGGTAAATTTACAAACTGCCGCTAGTCTTATTCATCTTTCGCAAAGCGCATTTTGTAAATTTTTTAAAAGAAATGTGGGCAAGACATTTTCCAATTATGTAAATGAAATCCGTATTGCTCATGCATGCACGCTGTTAATTGAAACTGACAAATCTATAAGTAATGTTGCAAATGCATGCGGCTTTGAAAATCTTGCATATTTTAACAGAATATTTTTGAAAAAGAAAAAAGTACAGCCCGTAAAATACAGAAAGATGTAAGAAGAATTGCTTTCTCAAAATCCATTTGTTGATACAATAAAAGTATAAAACTTCCTATCTTTTGATTATTTTGTGAAATATAAATTGTCATTGTTGCATGTGTGAATTATAGTTTTTTTCACAACCGAATTAGTATCTACTTTGTTAATTGTTGATGGTAGTTGGTTTCGTTTAGGCATGAGATGAATGTGATGCGAATACCATATTTTGAGGGGTGGTTGGGCTGTGTTTTGGCATTTTCACCTTTTTTCTAGGTTGGCTTTTTGTCGCGTCTTTGTATGCATTGCAATGTGCTAAAAATAACGTTGGGCGTGTCGGATTTCAATATTTCCACTTTTACAGGATTAATTGATAATGGGTATCACAATGGAGGTGAAATACATTTCTTTAAAGATAAGACTATCACAACTATTTGTGCATCATATGAAATTGTAAACAGCAATCTTTACGCCGAAGCAGTTGAAGAAAATAATAAACGTTATCACCTAAATCAAAAATTGTATCGCAAGCGACAAGAGATAAATGAACATATTTTTGGTACAATCAAAAGGAAATGGGGTTATAATTATACTAATTTAAAAGGATTAGAAAAAGTAAATGGAGAACCCCGCAGGGCTCGCGACCTCCAAATAAATAAATTAAACATGGGAGCAACTGGCTTTTATAATGACCGTATACAACTTCAAACGATGTATGAATATACTTGGAACTGAAAATATGATTGCAAAAATTAAAAATTGGAAACCGAACTACAAAGCGATAGCTCGGCTTTTATTAAAATGGATGACCTGTATAATTATTTTTTCTGTACTAAGTCCATGCCACATTTTGGACATTTCCCTGGTTTATCTCTAATAATTTCGGGGTGCATTGGGCAGGTATAAACTACTGCCGCAGTCTTTTTTTTGTGGCTGGAACGGAGCCCGGGATGACCGAGGACGACACGAGGCCGCGATACGCCTACCTCGGCCCGTCAGGGACCTTTACCGAGGCGGCGCTGCGCCAGGTCGCGAGCCCCGAAGAGGCCACCTACCTGCCGCAGGTCGACGTCGTCGCTGCGATCGAGGCGGTC
>JBBQPP010000029.1:0-16310 GCA_038217255.1 Bacteroidales bacterium
AATCAAATAAAAACCTGGAAAAACAGCGAAACACTTTGGACCGATGTAATTAAAAAACAACCAGAGACAGCCCTGGCCTACAATAATCTGGCTCAGTATTACAGTCAGCATAAACAATCAGAAAGAACACTGGCAAACTACAATGTTGCAATTGAACTTCAACCCGAAAAAGCCCAGGCTTACAATAACCGCGGAAAAATATATTTTGACCGTGGTGAATTAATATTTAAGTAAAAATTAATACCTTAAAACTATTTTTTAATTCTGTTGTTAATGAATTTAAGTTACATTAATTAAACCTGTTACGATGAAAGCAAAAGATTTTACCCGACGTGATTTTATAAAAACAACTGGCGCTGTTACAGCAGGCGTGATATTGGCTCCAACAATTGCGTGTTCAAGTTCACCTTTTGATTCGAAAGGTTTGCCAACAACTATTCTTGGCAAAACAGGTGCCCGAATCCCCATCATGATTTTGGGTCTCGGCAGCCGTTTTATGGCCATCGATGAAGATAAAGGTTTGCAAGTTTTGGAAACTGCATTAAATAGTGGCCTATATTATTGGGATACGGCAGCCATTTATAAAAATGATCAACAGTATAGTGAAGAAAGGATTGGAAAGATTTTAAGTCCAATTCGAAGTAAAATATTCCTTTCCACAAAAGTGAGCGACAGAAATGCTGATGACGCGAAAAGAACGGTTGAAACCAGTTTGAAACGCTTGAATACAGATTATATTGATTTATACCAGATTCACAGCATTACCACGGAGGATGAAGTAAAACAGTTTGGGGCTGCTGATGGTGTACTTCCGGTTTTGCGAAAATTTAAAGAAGAGGGTGTAATAAAACATATTGGGTTTACCGGCCACACTTCAGCAAGTGCAATGAAACTGGCTGCTGAAATGTACGATTTCGATACGATGCTGATTGCAATGAACCACCAGCAAAAAGATCAGGCATTTGAAGAACAACCGGTTCCGTTTGCAGCAGGAAAAGGGATGGGCGTTTTGGCAATGAAAGTTATCCGTCCGCGTGAAACTGTTAACGGTTTAAGTCCCGACGATTTAATAAAATACGCCCTCTCATTAAAAGGTGTAACTGCCGCTGTTATTGGCACCGACAGTGTTGAGGTCCTTCAAAAGAACATAGAAACCATAAAATCTTTCAAACCGTTAAGTGATGAAAGGATGAAAGAATTGCACGTTGAACTCGATCCGTTTTACAAAAGCAAAAAACTGCCTTGGATGCAGGCAGGGTATTTTGATGGGATGCACATAGCTTAGAAAATGTTGCGGGTTTCATGTTGCAGAATTGGATTCTATCTGTATTTACACAGTTGCCCCGATAATTATCAGCGATTTCTTAGGTGGTTTTCATTTTAGTTAATGTTCTATAATTCACTAATTCAGAATGGATTAATAAAATTTTCAGTATAATTAAATATGGCGGCACTTTTTCAGTATTAATAAGGGAATAAGATTATTTTATCTCTGTTTGCCTTTTTTCTAAGGTTTAATAAATAGGTTTAGAGTCGTGAAATCTTAATCGGCCATTTTTTCAGAAACCACCAGTTGCGCGGTTTTGAATGAAAAATAGCGTTGTGAAATGTAACTGTAAATAACAACTATTATAGTTGTAACTCCTTTTGAGAAGGTTGCATACCAACCAAAGTATTCTACAAAAATTTTCAGGAATATATAATTCAAAATAATGGCGCCGAAAACTGTAAGTCCATAGCGGAAAAGCTGAATTCGTCCTTTGAGTTCAGATGCGTTGAAAGTTACATATTTTGCAAGTATAAAACCGGTTATAAAAGTAATAGGGAAAACCATTAAAAATGCAGCAATATATGCACTGATTGCAACAAAACCGAGATCAACAATCTGCATATCCAAAATGTAACGGTAAAAAACAAAATAGAGTGTCAAATCTAAAATGGTGTTTAAACCACCGGTTACACCATACCTGAAAACTTCACGAGGAATAAAATGAAGAAAAGGAAAGTAAAACCAATCAATAATACGAATAACAAGATCTCGGATATTTCGAAAAAATTGAACCATTAAAAATGTCTGTTGCTTTTAGTACTGTAAAGAAACAATTTTTAAGATAAACTAAAAAAAGGAATCCATTTTTATGAATCCGGTGGTTTGCGAAGCTGTTTTTTTAAAGCCTGGTTTTTTTTTGATTCAAGTCGTTTTAATCTTGATGCATAAGTTGGTGCCGATTTTCGGCGTTTTTTTTGGATTGTTAATGCCTTTTCTATCAGTTCGAAGAATTTTTCAAGTGCTTTTTCTTTATTATCGAGCTGGGTGCGAGCGGATTGTGAAGTGACGATCAATTCGCCTTCCGAATTAATCCTGTTTTTGATTTTTAAAAAAATGTGATCCTTTTCTTCATCTGAAAACAGATTAGAATATTTAACTGAAAAGCGCAATTCTACCTGAGTATTCACTTTGTTCACATTTTGCCCGCCCAGCCCACTGCTGCGTGTGGCGGAAAACGTGATTTCCTGCTCAAGTTGTTTCATTATTGGTTCTTCGAGTTTCATTTTTATCCGTTTTTGCTCAGCTGTTCAAGCTTTTCCTGTTGAATTATTTCAATGTTTTTTCCGTTTAGGTTAACAATCCCTTCCTTTTCGAATTCCTTTAAAAATTTTATGGCACTTTCGGTTGAAATTGAAGCAAAATCAGCCACTTCCTGGCGCGATAAATTTTCAAAAATATTTTCATCTAAAAATTCGTCCTGTGATAAATAGAGTAGGGCAGAGGCAAGTTTACCCCGCATTTGTTTGTATGAAAGGTTTTTAATTATTTCAATTAAAAGCCGTTCGTTCCCGTAGTTTTTTGAGGTTATCTGAAGTGCAAATTCAGGGTTTTTCAACAAGGCATTTTTGAGGCTTTCTTTTTCAATCATACAAACTTCGGCATCTGTAATTGCCTGGGTTGAATAGCTATGCACTTTTTCCCCAAAAACTGATGAAAATGCGAGGAATTCACCTTTCCGGGAAATACCAATGTTTATCTGTTTATCGTAACCTGTTTGCACATATACTTTTACCAATCCCGAAACTATATAAATTACATAAGGTGCAAAAGCACCCTGTTTGAAAATGTTTTCCCCTCTCAAATATGTGATATTCGTTTTGTGGCCCTCTAATATTTTCTGGTCTTCGAGAAACATTTGCCCAAAATCTATTTTGTTATTTTCCGATTCTGTCATATCCGTTTTTATTTGCGCTTTGCAAAATTACCAAATCATTCATTAAAAATAGGGATTGAGCGGTAAGTAAAAAGCAAAAAGTATCAAGAACTATTTACTATTTACTAATTACCATTAACTATTTGCAATGTACTGTTTATATCCAGCATCAAGTATTTTGTTTTCACGTCCAAAAGAGTCGTCCAGGTAGGCAGTATCCAGTTACCAGTATGAAGAATCAAGCATCCCCGTCCGACCGGGTCGTCCGGGCGGGCAGTATCATTTGACAGGAAAAAAACTAAAATAAAACAGCTTAAGTGCTGTTGAACTCCAACGGTTTTTTCCGGGTTATTATTTGAACATACTTTAACTTTGCATCAACATATAACAACAAATGAAACGTGTAGCAATACCAATAGTAAATAATAAGTTGAGCGAGAATTTCGGCGAATGTAATTATTACACAATTTTTGAGGTCGATAAAAAAATCAATTCAACTAAAACAACTTTATTGCCTGATGGTATTGATGTTGCCGATTTGCCACAATGGCTAAAGGGAGAAGGAATAACCGATGTGATCACCTATAAAATCAACCGGCAGATCGTCAACCTTTTTGTGGCCGAAAAAATCAACCTTTTTCTGGGAATCCCAATTGATTCGCCCGAAAACATTATAAACGATTATTTGCAGGGAAAACTTGTTTCAGACAAGAAAATTATTGCAGAATTGACACAATAGAAATAAAGTATTAACAAATAAAAATTTGAAATCATGAAATTATTAAAGACAGGATTACAGGAAATTGAAACAGCACAAGAGTTGGAAAAATTCATTTCGGAAAACGAAAACGTGATGGTTTGTTGTGGACGAATGGGACCAATGTGTTTGCCCGTTTATGATGTTATGGAAGAGCTTGAGGAAGAGCGCAGTAATGTGAAATTCAAAGTTATGGCATTCGATAACCCGGAAGCGAAAGTAATCAAAAATGCGCCTGAATGTCAAGGATTTATGGGCTTACCGTTTACCATGTACTACAAAAATGGAAAAGTTGCACATGCCACAAGTAGTATTCAAAACATGCAGCAGATAACAGGTATTTTGGATACAAATTTTGGGAAATAAAACCTTACTTTTTATGGAAGAAGTTTTTGATGTAATAATAATAGGGGCGGGGGCTGCAGGATTAACTGCCGGTATTTACACTTCCCGCGCAAAATTGTCAACTTTGATTTTAAACGAAGGCGCAGTTGGCGGTCAATTGGTACTGACCGAAGAAATTGCCAATTATCCCGGGGTTGAAACGATTAAGGGGTACGAGCTTGCCAATACAATGAAAAATCAGGCTAAAAACTTTGGTTGCAAAATTAAATCGAACATAAAAATTTCGAAATACAATTTTGAAGGCGAAGTAAAAGAAATCGAATTGATTGACGGAAGATCATTCAAAAGCAAAACGGTTATTTTAACTCCCGGCGGAAGACCGCGTTCATTGAATATCGAAGGAGAGGAGACGTTTAAAGGAAAAGGGATTTCATACTGTGCTACATGCGACGGCGACTTTTTTACCGGGAAAGAAGTAGTTGTGGTTGGTGGTGGAAACTCGGCACTTGAAGAAGCAGTTGCACTTACAAAATATGCTACTAAAGTTACAATCGTGCACCAGTTCGACAAATTTCAGGCTTTTGAGCATGCAATTCAGGAAGCAGCAAAAAACCCGAAAATCGAATTTGTGATGGAATCGGAACTTCGGGGATTTTATGGAAACGGTCAATTGCAAAAGGTTGCTATGGAACATTTGCCTACCAGTAAAATGAGCGAATTGAAAACAGATGGCACCTTTATATTTGTAGGATATCAGCCCAACACCGAAGACCTTGCAGGACTTGTCGATCTCAACGATCGCTATGAAATTGTAGTGGACAGCGAAATGAAAACAAACATAAAAGGAATTTTTGCTGCAGGGGATTGTATCAATAAACGATACCGACAAGTAACAACTGCTGTTGCAGAAGGAACAATTGCGGCATTAAGCGTTGCTGATTATTTGCGCTGAAACTTGAAAGCTTTTATTTCTCAAAAACTGGATTAACTTTGCACACTTTTTTAAAAATAAAAATATGGCTACTGAAAAGGTAACGATAAACTGGCTCGAAAATATGGCGTTTGAAGCCGAAGTGAACGGGCATAAATTAACAATAGATGCATCGGATGCTGTAGGCGGCGAAAATCGGGGTCCGCGCCCAAAACCGCTGATGCTGGTTGCTTTGGCAGGTTGTACGGGAATGGACGTGGTTTCAATCCTCAAAAAAATGAGGGTAGAAGTTGATGCTTTCAACGTGGTTGTTGAAGGTGATTTGACCGAAGAACACCCAAAACAATTTTCACAAATGAGGGTTGTTTATGAATTTAAAGGCAAGGATTTGCCCATGGACAAACTCGAAAAAGCAGTGAACCTGTCAGAAGAAAGGTATTGCGGAGTGAGTGCCATGTATAAAAAAGCAATAGGAATTACAACACAAATCAGGATAATAGAATAAAATCAGAAATATGTCAATTACACTTATTATTATTTTAGCAGTGGTGGGTTTACTTGTAGTTTTAATAACAGTAAACTACTTCAGGATGAAAAATGTAAAACCGGTTGAAACAAGCAAAAGAATCGTAACGCTGGGCAATAAAAATTTCAAGCTGGCACTCAAAAAGGAAGTTTTGCTTGTCGATTTCTGGGCTCCATGGTGCGGGCCTTGTAAAATGGTTGCCCCAACTTTAAACGAAATTGCCGAAACTGAAGAAGACATTATAATCGGTAAAGTGAATGTTGATAACAACCAGGATTTGGCAAAAAAATACAAGGTGCGCAACATACCTACAATGGTTATTTTCAAAAACGGGGTTGAAGTAGGCAGGATTGTTGGTGTGAAAACCAAAAAAGCCATTTTAAACCAGGTTAGGAGTGCTGTTGCGGGGTAGATAAACAAGTTTTATACGAACAATTCAATCCCCACCGGACAATGATCCGAACCCATGATTTCAGTCAGTAAAAACGCACTTTTAACCGAAGCAATAATCGGTTCGCTGACCAAAAAATAATCGATTCTCCAGCCCACGTTTCTTTCTCTTGCTCCGGCGCGATAACTCCACCAGGAATATGCCTGAGTTTTATCGGGGTAAAAATACCTGAAAGTATCCACAAGCCCGTTTTGTGTAAAACGATCCATTCCGTCGATTTCAGCCTGCATATAACCCGCATATTTGTTGTAATTGGCTTTCGGATGGGTCAAGTCGATTGGTTTATGCGCCACATTGAAATCGCCGCAAACAATTACTGGTTTTGCTTTTTCAAGGTTTTTCAAATAATCAAAGAAGGCCAAATCCCATTCTTGTCTATAATCCAATCTTTTCAATGCGCTGCCAGAATTGGGGACGTACACGTTCACAAGGAAAAATTTGTCGTATTCAAGGCACAACACGCGTCCTTCCCTGTCGTGCCCGGTAATTCCAATATTGCGGGAAATATTCTTAGGATTTGTTTTCGAAAGGATTGTTGTTCCTGAATAACCCCTTTTTTCAGCTGAATTTGAAAAAATATAGTAATCACTGATATCTGCAAGAGTTTCTGCTACTTGGTCGTCTTGAGCCTTTGTTTCCTGAAGGCATAAAATATCGGGAGCCATTTGTTTCAGGTCATTAAAGAAATTTTTTTTGGCAACCGCCCGAATCCCATTTACATTCCATGAAATAATTTTCATAATAACTGTTTATTGAGCGGAAATATAACCATTTTCTCTAAATACACGGATTTGGGTAATTCAGTATCCATCTTCTCCCAAAAAGCATGAACTTTTTTTATTTTGTAACATACATATTGTAAGCATGTTACGAGTTAATAAATTATTTTTGAGAACATAATCGAATAGAATGCGTTTAATTTAACTGATTTGGTATAATTAGAACCAAAAAATAAAACAACATATTTTATATGAATTATAAAGAAAACCAGGGAACGCTTGTAGAATTGGAACTTGAAAGTAAACAACAACCATTCAATGAATTTATCGATGGGCTGAAAGCCAAAATGAAATTGGTTTTCCACACCCGTGCAGATATTGATAATTTAAGCTTAAAACGTGGGTTACCTCCATTTGCTTTGCGCGAAATTATGTCGGTAAATCCGCTTTCTACCGGAATTCCAAAGAAATATGGTGGCCGGGGTGGGTTGATGCACGAAAATCTTGGTCTTCTGGCTGCCGCTTCATACGAATCTCTGGCTCTTTCGCTCACTTTTGGGATTAATTCTGCCTTATTTTTACAACCTGTGGGAAAATATGGACAGGAAGAAGCAAAAAAGGCAGTTTTCAAACGTTTCATGGAAGAAAAAACCATGGGTGGTTTAATGATTACCGAACCCGATTATGGCAGCGATGCTTTGAACATGCAAACTTTTTATACCGAAGATAACAAACATGCTTACTTAAAAGGTAAAAAACATTGGGCGGGGTTAACAGGTTGGGCCGAATTTTGGTTGTTAACAGCACGCCAGCAAACTGAATCGGGTAATTTGCAACGCGATATCGATTTCTTTATTTGTGATGTAAATGCTCCCGGTCAGCAGATTGAAGTAGAAGAGTACTTTGAAAACCTTGGTCTTTATATGATTCCTTATGGCCGCAATGTAATTGACGTTAAAATACCTGTTGGATATAAATTACAGCCACATTCAACAGGCGTAAAAATGATGCTTGATTTGCTTCACCGCAGCCGGATGCAGTTCCCGGGAATGGGGATGGGTTTTATTCAAAGGATGCTTGATGAAGCAATTGCCCATTGCCAGCAGCGATTTGTTGGTGGTAAAAGTTTGTTTGGCTATGATCAGGTACAGCAGCGTTTGTCGAAATTACAGGCTTCATATACCGTGTGTTCGGCTATGTGCGCCAACAGTAGCGAAAAAGCGGGCATTGATGTTGATCTTGTACCACATGGAATGGAAGCTAATGCAGTAAAAAGCGTGATTACCGATTTAATGCAGGAAGCTGCCCAATCGTTGGTGCAACTTGTTGGTGCAAAAGCATATTGCATAAACCATATCGGCGGAAGGGGAACTGCTGACAGCAGGCCATTTCAGATTTTTGAAGGTTCAAACGATATTTTGTATGCGCAAATTTCTGAAGGTTTGATAAAACTGATGAAACGTGCCAAAGAGAATAACCTTTACCAGTTTTTAAAAGATTTTGACTTATCTGATAAGGCCTCGGAGTATATAAAAGAATTGACAAATTTTAATCTCGATTTTCAGATGCAGCAAAGAAAACTTGTTGAACTGGGTCAGGTAATAGGCCGTGTGATTTCATTGAATCAGGTCATTGACTTAGCAAAAAAAGGGTTTCGTGAAGATTTAATCGAAGGCGGGATAACGATGCTGAAACAAGACATTTCAAAGTTGATTTCCGCATTTTCATTCGGTAACAACACCGATGTTGTTGAAGGTTACCAGGAGAATAGTTCGTGGTTGAATTTTGTAAATGTGTAAAAAAAGTTTTTTTTGTACTGATTTTTGAGACCCAAAATCTTTCCGTTCATCGGACAACCAATATCCAATTTCGACCCTTCAGGTTTTAAAATATTCGATTCTTGATTCGCATAATTAACTTTTTATTATTGAAATATCCGTGAACTACAATGTGAGATAAGTTAACCTATTCAATATTCATTTCCCCATTGATATTATTAATCCATCTGATTTTAAAGAAAAAATAATCTCAAATCGAATATCTTAAATTGTGACAATCTATTGTATTTTTGAGCCAAATTAAAAATCAAAAAAATGAGTGACGAAAAGATAATATTTTCGATGTACAAGGTGAGTAAAACTTACCCTCCCAATAAAATGGTAATCAAAGACATTTCACTTTCCTTTTTCCTCGGTGCCAAAATTGGGATTATAGGTTTAAATGGTTCGGGTAAATCAACTTTACTGAGAATAATAGCCGGTCAGGAAAAATCGTTTAACGGTGAGCTGGTTTTTTCTCCGGGATATTCCGTTGGATTACTTGACCAGGATCCTCAATTAGATGAATCAAAAACGGTAAAAGAAATTGTGCAGGAAGGCGTTCAGGAAACTGTTGAGGTGTTAAAAGCATACGAAGAAATCAACCTGAAATTCGGATTACCTGAAGTTTATGAGAATCCCGATGAAATGGACAAGTTAATGGTGGAGCAAGCAAATTTGCAGGGAAAAATAGATCATTTAGACGCCTGGAACCTTGACAGTAAGTTGGAACGTGCAATGGATGCGCTGCAATGTCCGCCAGACGATCAACCCGTTCATGAACTTTCTGGAGGAGAGCGCCGCAGGGTTGCATTGTGCCGGCTTTTGCTCCGTGAACCAGATGTGCTGCTCCTGGACGAACCAACAAACCACCTGGATGCTGAAAGTATTTTATGGTTGGAGATGCACCTAGCACAATATAAAGGAACTGTTATTTGTATCACGCACGACCGTTATTTTCTGGATAATGTTGCAGGTTGGATTCTTGAACTCGACCGTGGTCAGGGAATTCCATGGAAAGGAAATTATACTTCGTGGCTGGAGCAAAAATCGAAACGACTGGAGCAGGAGGAAAAAACCCACTCGAAACGCCGTAAAACACTTGAACGCGAGCTGGAATGGGTGCGGATGTCACCAAAAGCGCGACAGGCAAAATCGAAAGCACGTTTGGGCGCTTACAATAAAATGCTGAACGAAGACGAAAAACAGAAAGAAGAAAAACTCGAAATATATATTCCAAATGGACCCCGGCTTGGTGATAAAGTGATTGAAATGGAAGGAGTTTCAAAAGGTTATGGTGAACGCATACTTTTTGAGAAGCTTAATTTTAAACTTCCGCCTGCCGGGATTATTGGAGTTATTGGACCCAACGGCGCAGGAAAAACCACTTTGTTTAAGTTGATTATGAAACAATTGGAAGCCGATATCGGAAAAATAGATATTGGAGAAACCGTAAAAATCAGTTATGTTGACCAAACCCATAAAGCAATCGACCCGAATAAATCAGTGTTTGAAGTGATTACAGGCGGGACTGAATCGATAATGCTTGGCAATAAACTCACCAATTCGAGGGCTTATGTTGGTCGGTTTAATTTTACCGGTTCCGATCAGGAGAAAAAATGCGGTGTGCTTTCGGGTGGTGAAAAAAACCGGCTTCATCTGGCTTTGGCTTTAAAAGCCGAAGGTAACGTGCTTTTACTTGATGAACCAACCAATGACATTGACGTAAACACATTGCGGGCACTGGAAGAAGGCTTAGATGGCTTTGCAGGTTGTGCAGTTGTTATTTCTCATGATCGATGGTTTTTGGACCGGATTGCTACGCATATCCTGGCTTTCGAAGGAAACTCTGAAGTTTATTTTTTTGAAGGTTCTTTTTCTGATTATGAAGAAAACCGTAAAAAACGATTGGGAAATGAAGCCCCAAAACGGATAAAATACAAAAAGCTAATGTAGTTCGTCCAGGTCTATAAACTAAAAAACCGCTCCAGAAAAATAGAGCGGTTTTTTAATTTTCACCAATTCAATCAATTATAATACAGCATTACAAGCATCAAGCAAAGCCTGAACATTTTTATTTGAAGCATCCAACGCTTTTGCTTTCTCCAAAATTTCAACTGCTTTTTTAAACTCTACCTGAGCTTTCTCAACTTCAGCAGTGTAGGCAGGTTCGTCTGTTTTCAAAGTTCCGCCATTCACTTTATTGTTTGCCTCGCCAAGGACAGCAGCACCTGCTTTATAAAATTCATTTCCTTCAGAAACATAAACATTTGCTAAGGCCGGGCCAATTTTGTCATCGCCAGGGAATTTAACAACACCTTCTTCCAGCGTTGCTTTATACTCCGCATCTTTATCCTGTTTCTTTAAAACTGCAGCTTTGTAATAAAGTGCAGTTTCACCTTTATAACCGTTTTCTACCGATTTCCCAAAAAGTTCAACTGCTTTGTCAAGCATGTTACCGCGATAAGCAGCTATTGCAGCGTTGTAAACCAGGGGCTCAGTTCCTTCTTCTGATGTCGCTATTGCTTTTTCAAAACTTGCAACTGCATTTTTATAATCTTTTTGATCATTGTACGCCAATGCTTTATACTCATGGCATTTTGAAACATTTGTTCCCGATTCAATGGCCTTGTCTAAATATTTCACTGCACCTTCAAGGTTTTCAGCTTTGTAGGCTGCATAACCAATGTTGAAATTTATTGACTCATCGACCTGTACATCACCAAGATTATTCATTGCTTCATCATACAACTTATAAGCTTTTGTGTAATCCTGGGCTTTCATCGCTTCCTGTGCCTGATTCAATTTCTCTGCCGCATCCTGGGCGTAAGTACTTACTGAGAAAACAACTGCTAACACTAAAATTAATACCTTTTTCATTTTTAATTTTTTCATTTAATTAAACCTTTTTTATACTTTTTTCATTATATTTTTTCATTCCCAAAAATAACAATTATGCCTTAATTTCCTAAAACTTAACTGTAAACTTTAACAACCTGATTGACAAAATGTTAAAAAAGCAAAGTTACACTTAATCCCATTTATCAGAATATTAATCAATCTATGGATTAAACATTTCAGGATTCCAAAAGTTTAAAATGCTTTGAATCATTTTGATACGATTTTTAGCTTCAATATTATCCGGGTCAATCTGTATGATTTTTGAATATGCATTGATGGCTTTGCCCCAATTTTGAAATTTCTGTTCTAAATTTCCTGAAACCATCAAGTATTCAACGGTTTCTTCAGGAACAATTTCATTAAAAATATTTCTTGCTTCAATTGATTTTTCAACTCGAATAAGTTCTAAAACCCGTTTCAATTTATTTTTGCTCATTCTTTATCTCGATACTTGATACTACATAAATGATACCAACATTTCAAAACTTGTCCAATTTCCCAGCAAACCCAAAGGCGAAATCGTAAAGTAACCGACTGGCATTTTTAATTGCAAATTCAAGGCTCATTGATTCGTCTGAAATGCTGAAAACCTCATCAAATGCTACGGCAGCTTCCTTTTCCACCGATCCACCAATTGCATAAACTGGTTTATTTTGTTTCTTTGCCCATTGCGAAACGGCAAATGGGGCTTTGTTATTTAGTGTTTGAGCATCCAATTTTCCTTCGCCGGTAATTACCACATCAGCCCATTTTACATGTTCTTCGAAATTTAAAAGTGATAAAACAAAATCAGCACCTGAAACAATTTCGGCAGAAAAAAACGAAAGTAACGGGATTGAAACTCCACCTGCTGCGCCGGTTCCACCAATTTCAGAAATATTTTTCCCAGTTTTTAAACGCAGAATTTTTCCCCAGTTTTTTAATCCATTTTCTAATTGATCAACCATTTCGGATGTGGCCCCTTTTTGTGGGCCAAAAATTACTGCAGCTCCATTTTTTCCAAGAAGTGGATTGTCAACATCACAGATTATTTTTATCGAAATATTGGAAATATTTTCAGGAATAGAAATATCGTTAACTTTTCCTAAACTATTTCCATTGCCTGGAAGCTCAATCCTATTCTCATCAAAAAAATGAAACCCCAGTGCCTGCATTATACCCATTCCTCCGTCAACTGTGGCACTTCCCCCGATTGCCAGTAAAATTTCATTACAATCTTTTTTAATTGCATCAGCAATTAATTCACCGGTTCCAAACGAAGAAGTTTTCATCGGGTTCAGGTCGTTTTTGTCGATGAGTTTCATGCCGGAAGCTTCGGCCATTTCAATGATTGCGGTTTTGCCAGATATAAAGTATTTCGAATATATTCTCAACCCAATAGGATTATGAACTTCAATTTTTACAGTTTTCGCGTTTAAAGCCCTTGCAAGTACTTCGCCCGTAAAGTCGCCACCATCGGCTACGGGCACTTTTCGTACTTGAAATGTTGTGGAATAATCCAAAAGCGCCTTTTCAACTATGTCGGCAAAGTCGAAAGCGCTTAAACTCCCTTTCATCGAATTTGGTGCTATTAATACTTTCATTTTTCACCGCGGGTTACAGATATTACACCTTTCGCTTTTTTTAGTTTTTGAATTAGAAATTCAAGATGATCGAGACTATAAACAAGGATCTTTAACTTTCCTTCAAATTTCCCTTTTTCCGATTCTATATTTATCGAACGCATTTGAGTTCCAAGATCTTTTGCAATGATATGTGTAATTTCCGACACAATTCCTTCTTCATCTAATCCGGAAATATGCAACGATGTTAAAAATGAGCTTTTATTAGTGGTGTCACGCCATTTTGCTTTTATGATACGGTAAGGAAAACGCTCTTTCATTTGCGGGGCGTTGGGACAACTGTTCCGATGAATTTTAATTCCCTCCCTGATTGTAACAAAGCCATAAATGGAATCGCCAAAAACCGGGTTGCAACATTGAGAGAGTTTGTAGATTACATTTTTCAAGTTGTTGTCGATTACAAGAAAATCATCGCCACCCTCAAAAGTCAATTCTTTTACTTCTTTTTTAGGTAGAAGTTCTTCTAATTTTAGTTTTGCACTAACCTCTTCCTTTTCAGTAAAAATTGATTTAATGTCCAGTGGATCTATTTTCCCGGTTCCAACATCATAGTAAAAATCGAGCGCCAGTTTGAACCCGTATTTCTTTAGCATTTTACGGATTCCTTCATCGGTTAATTCAATTTTCCAGTTTTTGAATTTTCGCAAAAGAATTTCCTTTCCCTGTGCTCCCATTACTTTTCGATCTTCATTCAAACTGGTTTTTACCCGGTTTTTTGCTTTTGATGATACAAGAAACTCTAACCAATCCAATTTTGGCTTTTGGTTATTTGAAGTGTCAATTTCGACATGATCACCGTTTTTAAGTTTGTGTTTCAAGGTTACTTTAACTCCATTTACTTTCCCTCCAACGCAAGTATCGCCTAAACGCGAATGAATTTCGTAGGCGAAATCGAGCATTGTTGCCCCGTTTGGCAATTTCCTTAAATCGCCTTTTGGCGTAAACACAAATACTTCATCGTCGTAGATATCGGTACTGAAATGGTCAATAAAATCGACAACATTTAATTCAGGATTTTCGAGGACATTCCTGATTTCAGCAAGCCAGGAATCGTAACCCGATTTTTCTTTTCCTCCTTTGTATTTCCAGTGAGCAGCAAGTCCTTTTTCTGCAACTTCATCCATTCTTTTCGTACGGATTTGAATTTCGACCCATTTTCCCTGTGGCCCCAAAACTGTAGTGTGGAGAGATTCGTAACCATTTGATTTTGGGATTGTTATCCAATCGCGCAAACGGTTTGGATTGGTTTGGTATTCCTCGGTTACAAAAGAATAGGCGGTCCAACAGTCTGATTTTTCATCTTCGGACTTCGAATCCAAAATAATCCTGATTGCAAATAAATCCATTACCTCATCAAATGAAACATCCTTCTTGTTCATTTTATTAAATATGGAGGAAATGGATTTTGTGCGTGCTTTCATCGAAAATGCAAATCCTTTTTTTTGAAGCTTTTTTTCAACCGGTTTTACAAATTCGGCTACAAAATTGGCGCGCTCATTTTCTGTTTCTTTTAACCTGTTTACTACATATTTGTAGGCTTCAGGTTTTTGATATTTTAAACATAAATCGAGTAATTCAGAGTTAACAGCGTATAATCCCAACCGGTGGGCGAGTGGTGCATACAAATAAGCTGTTTCGGTAACAAGTCTTTTTTGACTTTCAGCATCGTAAGTATCTAAGTTTCTCAATACCTGCAACCGATCGGCTATTTTAAGTATGATTACACGAACATCGCCGGCCAGGGCTAATAGAAGTTTCCTGTAATTTTCTGAATGTAAATCGACCGTATCGGTACCCAAAGCATTTATTTTGGACATTCCCTCAAGAATTGAAAAGATAAGCTTACCAAATGCTTCTTCAATTTCTTTTTGAGTGGCTTTCTTTTCTAATCCGGCATACATAACATTATGCAGCAATCCGGCAACAATTGAATCTGGCCCCATTCCAATTTCCTGGGCAATAATAGTTGCGACTTCAAGCGAGTGAGCTATAATTACTTCGCCATGTTTAAATCTGTTTTCCCCAACAATACTACTTGCAAACTGAAATGCTTTTTCAATTCTACCCAAATCATTGGGTTCCCACATAAATTGACAAATCGAATGGAGATTATCATATCGGGTAAATATTTGTTCCTGAATATTCATAATTGCTTTTTTTCTGATTTACCAAAACCTTCCGGAAATAAATTAAGAGTTGGTATTTCTAATGTCAAAACACTTAAACCACCTGAATGTTGGAATTTCAAAGTTGCAATTCTTCCAGCAACTCCACGTATCTTTCAATACCGGAAATGATTTCACTTTTATAAATAAACTCATCAGCAGTGTGTGAGCGTGCCGAGTCACCTGGTCCCATTTTAATTGATGGGCACGAAATTATCGCCTGATCGGATGTGGTTGGCGAACCATAAATTTTGATCCCCTTGCTTTTTACCAATTTGGCAAAAGGGTGGTTTTCTGAAATTCCCGATGAATTCAGACGCACCGATCTGGGTTTTACTTCCGATTCAATCAATCCGGCAATGATTTCAGCGGCTTCATTGTTTAGATAGTATTCGTTTGTGCGCAAATCAACCACAAAATGACAAATATCCGGAACAACATTGTGCTGGGTTCCGGCTTCAATTTGAGTTACCGAAATTTTTACTTCGCCCAAAACTTCCGATGATTTTTCAAATTTTAAATCACGCAAGATCTGAATATCATCAATTGCTTTGTAAAGCGCATTTTCACCTTCATTTCGTGCCGCGTGACCCGATTTTCCATGGGCATAACAATCTAAAACAAGCAACCCCTTCTCGGCAATAGCAAGTTCCATTTTTGTGGGTTCACCAATTATTGCGAAATCAATGGGGGCAACTTCCGGCATAACGATTTGCATACCGTGCAAACCGGAAATTTCTTCTTCTGCCGATGCTGCAAATATCAAATTGAAAGGCAAATCCGCACGTTCATAAAAATGAATAAAAGTGGCCAGCAGCGCAACCAACGGACCACCGGCATCGTTGCTTCCCAAACCAAAAAGTTGATCCCCCT
>JBBQPP010000030.1:0-16182 GCA_038217255.1 Bacteroidales bacterium
GAAAATCGCCGGTAATTCCAGTATCCAATCCGTTCAAAACCCGCAAAATGGCTTCATGGGCGTTTTTTAGTATTTCGTAATGGCGTGCGTTGGTAACAATAATATCTTCCTGGATAGCCGTATCGAAATTTACGGCATGAACCATTAAATCAATCAGTTCTTCGAGGTTAAGCTTTTGTTTGGCGGCAATGAAAACAAGCTTTTCGTTATCGGCAAAATCGGTGACTTCCAAAAGTTGAGCAGTGTCGCGTAAACCTGAATCAACTTTATTGGCAACTATAATCAAGGTTTGCGAATCGGAAATGCGCTGGCGTATTTTGTTAATCCGTTCAAAAACAATCGGGTAGGGGTTTTGAAGATCAACCACAAGCAAAACAACCGTTGCCAGTTCCAATTTACTGTAACTGCGTTCTATTCCAAGGTTTTCGATATGGTCAACGGTTTCGCGGAGACCAGCCGTATCGAAAAAACGGAAAGCCGTCCCGCGAATGTTTACAACGTCTTCAATCACATCACGCGTGGTGCCGTGAATATCAGAAACAATGGCTTTATCTTCATTTAAAAGTGCGTTCAAAAGAGTTGATTTCCCCACATTTGTTTCGCCAATAATGGCTACTGGGATTCCATTTTTAATTGCATTTCCCAATTGAAACGAATCTTTCAGTTTACGTAACAGCGCTTCAATCTTTTCCGTGAGCTGCCGAAGTGCAGTACGATCGGCAAACTCCACTTCTTCTTCGGCAAAATCGAGTTCAAGCTCTACCATTGCCGTAAAATGAAGAAGTTGACTGCGCAAATCGTTTATTTCTTTCGAAAAACCTCCACGCATTTGATTGATTGCCAACCTGTGCGCAGCTGCATTGGACGAGGCAATTACATCGGCTACAGCTTCGGCTTGTGACAAATCCATTTTGCCGTTTAGAAATGCACGTTGTGTAAATTCGCCGGGAAGCGCCAATCGTGCACCGTTTTCAACCAAAACTTCAAGTATTTTTTGCTGAATAAAAACCGATCCGTGACACGAAATTTCAACAATATCTTCGCCTGTAAACGAATGTGGTTCTCGGAAAACAGCAACAACCACTTCGTCGATAGTTTCATTCTTAAAAATAATTTGACCAAAATGCAAAGTATTGGCCGGTTGTTCCACTAAAGTTTTGTTCTTTTTCGGGCTTTTGAAAATATTATTTGCAATTTGAATTGCTTCGCTTCCTGAAAGACGGATTACAGCAATTGCTCCAATTCCCGGAGAGGTTGAGATAGCGCATATTGTTGATTGATCGAGCATTGATTTTTAAATTTATTGGCACAAAAATATACAATTTGGTTCGATAACCCTGTTGTTAAACTAACACTGGTTATTCAAACTTTAAATGTTTAAAATAAATTACAGGTAATTCCACGCATTTCAATTGTTTTTTCCGGAACCAAACGTTAAGCAGACGTTCCGCAATAAAACCTAATATTCTTTGTTGGTAACCAGTATATTTGCTTAAGTCAATCCGTTTTTCAAATTCAAAAAGCACATCAAACCACCATTCCATAAACTCTTGAAAATGTTTGTCTTTTAATACAAACATATTGTTGGCATACAACCTTTTATCTTTCAGCACTTCAAGAAAAGCTTTAACATACTCAGGGTGCTTTTCTTTTAAAATTGATTCAATCAAATTTAAATCACTGATTTCGTGATACTTTTCATAATGAGTTTGAACAGAATATTTCATTTTTCGGGCTTGTGGTAAAATAGCATCGTATTTTTGAAGCAATAAATCAATTTCATTATGATTAATAATTCGATTAATAAAAAGTTTTGTATTCTTTGTATAAATCAGACCATACCGTTTATTATATAAACCTACCGGATAATAAAGAAACCGTTTTAATTTGTACAAAAATGGCTCAGGTTGTGCAGTGAAATAACGCCGATAGTGGCTAGCTCCTGTAATAGATTGTTTAGTGTTTTTCCAAACCCAGTAAATACCTGTTAATTCGCTGTAATTCTTATTTTTATGTGATATATTCTCGCCTGTATCATCGCCCGTAATATCTGTGTTTGCCTTAAGTAGCGCATTGCCTGCCATAATTGGTTGAAAAATCGAATCCAATTCTAAAACCAGACCACTTTTATAATAGAAAACATAAACTTTTATATTTGAGATGGGCATTTCAATTCATTTTTTGGTAAAAATAAAGGTTTTGCGTTATCACGCAATATTTTAGCTTTGCAGCTTTAAATTTAGTATTGAAAATAACAGCGAATATGAACAAGCTAACTTCTCAGATTTACAGGGTTGTGGTTCCAAAATTTATCAGAAAAAGAATTCTCGCCAAAAGGCTCCCTATATCAATCCAAAAATATTATGCAAGTCTTTCTGAACCACTGTCAGATGAAATTACGACAGTACTTAATTATTTAAGTAAAAATCCAATTGCTGTTTTCCCGTATGATTTTCAGGATGAATATAATGCTGAAAACATTGAAGTTTATGATGATAAAGAGAAAGGTTTGCGATATGTTTTATTGGAAGGAAAAAGGCTCTATTTCAAAAAAAGATGGGGAAAGAAAAAGATTCAAAACCTGTACAATTTGCTTTCCAAAGAGCAGGATATCCGGAGTCCCCACCGTTATCTGACCAAACAATTTGAGTTTAATGAAGGAGAAATCCTTATTGATGTTGGTGCTGCTGAAGGTAATTTTGCTTTAAGTGTAGTTGAAAAAGCATCTCGGATTATACTTTTTGAAGCCGATAAAGAATGGATTGAACCGTTAAATGCAACATTTGAACCATGGAGGGATAAGGTAGAAATTGCAAATAAATTTGTAAGCAATATTTCCAATTCTTCAAATACAAAACTTGATGATTATTTATTAATCGAAAAGGGGAGAGAAACGTTTTTAAAAATAGATGTTGAAGGGGCTGAGTCGCGTTTATTAGAGGGTTGTGAGCAAATTCTTTCGGAACAAAAACCATTGAAAGTTGCAATTTGTACTTATCACAAACAAAACGACGAAAAAGAGTTTTCATCAATACTGAAACAACATGGATTTAAGACTGCACATTCAGATGGTTATATGCTATTCTTTTACGACAAACAAATGACTAAGCCATATTTCAGGAGAGGTTTAATTCGGGCTGAAAAGATTTGAATATGAACAAAGAATTCAGACAAAATTTATTTTAAAAACCCATTTTCGCATAATTTGTTATTTTTGCCAAATCGTTGAAAACTCAAAAAATTGAAAATAAAATGAAATTACTTGAAGGAAAAACAGCAATTATTACCGGAGCTTCGCGTGGAATAGGTAAAGCTATCGCAATAAAATTTGCCCAGGAAGGATGCAATGTTGCATTCACCGACCTTTTTGCCGATGACAACATGAAAGCCACGGAATCTGAATTGCAATCACTTGGCGTAAAAGCAAAAGGATATGCATCGGATGCCAGCAAATTTGAGGAAACAGATAAAGTTGTTGGTGAAATTGTAAAGGATTTTGGACAGATTGATGCTTTGGTAAATAATGCAGGGATCACAAAAGATACTTTGCTGATGCGCATGACCGAGGAACAATGGGACATGGTAATAAACGTAAACCTGAAATCGGTTTTCAATTTTACAAAAGCAGCACAAAAAACAATGTTGAAACAACGCAGCGGCTCAATTATCAATCTGAGTTCAGTAGTTGGAGTAAGTGGTAATGCCGGCCAGTCAAATTATTCAGCATCAAAGGCAGGCATTATTGGTTTTACAAAATCAATTGCCCGCGAACTTGGTTCACGCGGAATCCGTTCAAATGCAATTGCTCCAGGGTTTATCATTACTGAAATGACAGCAAAAATACCGGAAGATGCACGCAAAGCATGGGAAGAATCTATTCCTTTAAAACGCGGTGGAACCCCGGAAGAAGTTGCTGGCGTTGCAGTTTTTCTGGCTTCCGATTTATCATCGTATGTAAGCGGGCAGGTTATTACTGTTTGCGGTGCTATGAATACTTAGAATTTTGTCTTATCAAATATATTCAAGAAAGCTGTCGGTTAATTGACAGCTTTTTTGTTATATCCTATTTATTTTAGGAACGAATTTATTAAGTTATATATCATACTTTATTTTTCAAAAATATTCCTTAAATTGTTGATATTATAGGGGTTTCTATTATGATTAATAAATCAATTGCATACAGGTTAAGTATTTACATTTCGATTGCTGTTGTTGGCGTTTTTTTGGCATTTATTGTAATTGCTTATTACTTTAACAGCGCGATATTAAGGAATAATATAACAAACAAAGCAACTGCATTTGGTTCTCAAGTTCTGATGTTGGCTGAGAAACAATTAATTTCGACAAGAGAAATAACCTCAAATATATCAGAACAGGCATTTTATTTTGCCGAAAATGACGATTTAGAGTACTTTGTAAAAAAAATAATCTCCAAATATCCTTATCTAAATGCGGTACTTGTCAATTTCGATACAATAGTTCCTAATATAAAAAACCATAATTATTATTTTTTCAGGGATATAGATTCAATTTATTTTCAAGAAGGAGATCAATTTATTTATCATAGCGAGCATGAAAAAAGAATTTTTGATAGGGCGATATCAAACGGGGCTCCAACCTGGACGGAAAGTTTCATTTGTCAAAAAAATAACAAGCAAGTTGTTTCTTATTATTCGCCTATTCGAATACAAACTAATGATAATAAATTAGTTACAATAGGATCAGTAATTTCAGAATTATCGTTAATAGAATTAAACGACTCTATTAAAAATTTAAGAATTGGGGAAGAAAGTCAATTCAACTATGCCTTCATAATTGCACAAGATGGCACATATCTAACACATCCCAACAACGATTATATTTTAAAAAGAAATTTGTATTCTTTGCCAAACAAGGTGAATCCAATGGATAGTTTGGGTGTTTTCAAACTACTAAATAGCGGATTATCAGGCACAACCATTGCATACCCTGAATATTTGAATAACAAAAAAAGCTGGGTATATTATACGCCAATCAAGGAAACCAACTGGACTTTAATATTTGTGGTTCCCTATGACGAATTATTTGTTCCCCTTTATTTGTTGGTGCTTAGAATGTTATTTTTTGCAGTCCTGGGAATTTTGGTTATTTTTTTCATTGTAACTTATATTTCCAATAAAATGATTCTACCATTAAGTAATGTTACTACTCAACTTAATAAGTTCAGCAGTTTGAGAGGCGAATTGGTGCTCAATACAAAAAATGAAGTTGAATTGGTTTCAAAGAGTTTGGATTTCTTAAAATTGTGGTATGAAAAATTTGAAATAGAACACCGTCAGGAAGAAATTCTTAATTCCCAACGGGCACAGGACTTATTGGAAGCCTCAGAAATCCAAATGAGTTTGATAAACACTGATTTTTCTGTTTTTAATGAACGAAATGATATTGATTTATTTGCACTTTATAAACCAGCACGTATAGTAAGTGGAGATTTGTTCGATTTTGTATTTCTGGAAAAAGATATTCTGTTTTTCACGATTGGAGATGTTTCGGGGAAAGGACTTTCTGCGGCGTTTTTCATGAGTGTTGCTCAAACCATATTAAAAAACAATGCCAGATTAAAAATACCAGGGACAATTGTTGAATCAGTTAATAATGAATTATATACAGTTAACCAGCACCAGTTTTTCCTTACACTCTTTTGTGGAATTCTGAATTTGAAAACGGGAATACTTGATTATTGTAATGCCGCGCATACTTCCACTTTGATTTTAAATTCAAATGGTGAGATGACCGAATTAGAGCAGTCACATGGAATGCCTCTCGGATTATATCCAAACAAATCATATAAAGAATCAAGAGTTAAATTGAAACCAGGGGATTCAATTGTTTTGTATTCTGATGGAGCAATCGAACAACAAAATATTGACAATCAGAACTTTGGTATAGATAGGTTTTGTGGTATCTTAAATAAATCAGCTGCTCTTAAACCCAAAATGATTATTAATGAACTTAATAGAAACATAGATTTATTTAAGGGTGAGATGAAACAAACCGATGATATTACAATAATGGTATTAAAGTATAAAAACAAAAAAAAAGCCTGATTTTCAGGCCTTTTTTTTAGTTATTTAATTCTTGCTTGCTTGCTAATATTCGCATTTGTAATTTTTCGTTCTTTTTGTCAAAACCAACAGAAATTGTGTCTCCCTCGGTAATGGATGCTTTAATAATAATTTCTGCCATTTCATCTTCAAGATATTTTTGAATAGCCCTTTTTAACGGTCTGGCACCAAACTGCGGATCATATCCCTTTTCTGCAATAAAATCTTTTGCAGCAGGCGAAATTTTTAATTTGTAATTCAATGACTCAACTCGTTTATACAAATCCTTGATTTCAATATCGATAATTTTATGAATTTGTTTTTTATCCAATTGATTGAACATTACAACATCGTCAATCCTGTTAATAAATTCTGGTGCAAATGCCTTTTTAAGTGCTTTTTGGATAACATACTTGGCGTTTTCGTTATCACCTTCGGGTGTTTTATTAAGATTGAAACCAACACCCTGACCAAAATCTTTTAACTGGCGCGAACCAATATTTGACGTCATTATAATGATCGTATTTTTAAAATCGATATTCCTGCCCAAACTGTCAGTTAAGCGCCCTTCATCAAGAACTTGTAACAAAAGATGAAAAACATCGGGGTGAGCTTTTTCAATTTCATCCAAAAGAACCACCGAATAAGGTTTTCTTCGCACCTTTTCTGTTAATTGACCACCTTCTTCGTAACCTACGTATCCAGGAGGAGCTCCAACAATCCTTGAAACAGAGAATTTTTCCATATACTCGCTCATGTCAATTCTTATTAATGAATCGAGACTATCAAAGAGGTAGGTGGCAAGTACTTTTGCCAGTTGTGTTTTTCCAACTCCGGTAGGGCCAAGAAAAATAAAAGAGCCAATCGGACGGTTCGGGTCTTTTAAGCCTGCTCTGTTTCTCTGTATTGCTTTAACTATTTTAGCAATTGCTTCCTCTTGCCCAATAACTTTACTTTTTAAATCTTCCGCCATATTCATCAGGCGTTTGCCTTCAGCTTGTGCTATTCGTTGTACCGGAATACCGGACATCATGGCAACCACCTCGGCAACCTTATGTTCGTCAACCGTTTCTCTATGGTTTACTAATTCCTTTTCCCAGGTTTCTTTTTCCTTATCAAGCAGCAAAAGCAAGTTCTTTTCTTTATCTCTGTGATTGGCAGCCAACTCAAAGTTCTGGCTTTTTACGGCTGCAATTTTTTCATCTTTAATTTTTTCAATCTTTTCCTCCAGCTTAATTATGGTCTCAGGAACATTGATGTTAGAAATATGCACACGCGAACCTACTTCATCAAGTGCATCAATCGCTTTATCCGGCAAATAACGGTCTGTGATATATCTTGCAGTTAAAGTTACACAACTTTCAATAGCTTCTTTTGTATATATAACATTGTGGTGATCTTCATATCTACTTTTTATATTATGCAATATTTCAATGGTTTCATCAACTGAAGTAGGATCGACCATTATTTTCTGGAATCTTCTTTCCAAAGCGCCGTCTTTTTCAATATGTTGCCTGTATTCATCAAGAGTCGTCGCTCCAATACATTGAATGTCGCCCCTCGCCAAAGCAGGTTTTAGCATATTTGCCGCATCAAGCGAACCGGTAGCACCACCTGCCCCAACAATGGTGTGGATTTCATCAATAAACAATATGACATTGTTAACTTTAGCAAGTTCATTTAGAATTGCCTTCATCCTTTCTTCAAACTGACCACGGTATTTTGTTCCTGCCACAATTGAAGCTATATCCAAGCTAACCACGCGCTTGTCGAATAGAATCCTTGAAACTGTTTTGTTGATAATCCGAAGTGCAAGTCCTTCAGCAATTGCTGATTTACCAACCCCTGGTTCTCCAATTAAAATTGGGTTATTTTTCTTTCTGCGACTTAAAATCTGGGCTAATCTTTCAATCTCCCGTTCCCTGCCCACAATCGGATCCAGACTATTTTCTTCTGCAAGTTTGGTAATGTCAATACCAAAATTATCTAAAACAGGTGTGTCTGATTTTGCATTGGGACCTTTTTTCTGTCCGGGCTGCTGCCTGATTGGACCTCTTGTAAAATCATCACCAGTATCATCATCTTCTCCTTCAGGAAAATCTGATTTCGCCTCAATATCTTCCTTGTAATCTTGTATTTGATTTCTAACCATATAATAATTAACCCCAAATTCAACTAAAAGTTGTGTAACAATACTGTCGCTGTCTTTTAAAATGGCAAGTAATAAATGCCCACTGTTAACTGTGGCACTTTTAAATGAACGTGCCTCGAGATAAACAAGTTTTAATGTTTTTTCTGTTGATTTTAGCATTACAATATCTGCCTGAAGATCGATTTTTCTATCAGTTCTAATCTTTTTTTCGACAAGATCTTTAATTTCAGCAAGAGAAACACCGAGGTTTTCCAAAATGTCAGTTGCCATACCTTCCCCATCTCTCAAAATACCGAGAAACAAATGTTCTTGCCCGATATAATCATTTCCGAGGCGCACTGCTTCCTCTCTGCTGTATCCGATTATATCCTTAATTCTTGGTGAAAATTGTGAATCCATATAATAATTATCAAAATTTTTAGTCCTTAACACAAAAACTATTCCTAAAAAATAAATTACTAAATTACTCAAAAATACCTGTTACAATTTAAGTAATTGTCAGAAGTTATTAAAATTTAAAACTGGACACTGCATTATTGACAGTTGAAATGTTAATATCTTATCGTTATGATGAAGTTAAATCAGCCGGAAAAATAGCCTTTTCACCAATGATTTTACTATTTTTGTGGGTCTTTTTTACTAATAAAAATTTTCTTTAAAAAGCAGATATAAATGATTGAAGATGAAAAGATTATCAAAATTAATATAGAAGAGCAGATGAAATCTGCCTATATTGATTATTCTATGTCGGTAATTGTTTCGCGGGCTTTACCCGATGTTCGCGATGGTTTCAAACCGGTTCATCGCCGTGTTTTATACGGTATGCATGATTTAGGGATGTTCTCGAACCGGCCTTATAAGAAATCAGCCAGAATTGTTGGGGAAGTACTTGGTAAATATCACCCACATGGTGATTCATCAGTATATTATGCAATGGTTAGAATGGCCCAGGTATGGTCTTTACGATATCCGATGATTGACGGCCAGGGAAACTTTGGCTCAGTTGATGGCGATAGTCCGGCTGCTATGCGATATACAGAAGCCCGAATGGCCAAAATAGCTGAACTTACGCTCGCTGATTTAGATAAAAATACTGTCGATTTTCAACCCAATTTCGATGAATCGTTAAGTGAACCAACGGTTTTACCTACGAGGATCCCGCAATTACTTATTAACGGAACATCAGGTATTGCAGTTGGGATGGCCACAAATATGCCACCTCATAACTTAACTGATACAATTAATGCAATAATAGCATATATTGAAAATAATGAAATTGAAATACAGGATTTAATTAAAATAATAATTGCTCCCGATTTCCCAACAGGCGGTATTATTTATGGTTATCAGGGTGTTGTTGATTCGTACGAAACGGGCCGCGGTAGAATAGTAATTCGTGCAAAAGCACATATAGAAAACGAAGGTGGGCGTGAAAAAATCGTAGTTACCGAAATTCCGTATCTGGTTAACCGTGCTGATATGATTCAAAAAACCGCAGATTTGGTTAACGATAAAAAAATTGAAGGTATATCGAATGTTAACGACGAATCTGACAGGGATGGAATGCGCGTGGTTTATGATATAAAACGCGATGCCATGAGCAACGTAGTTTTAAATCAATTGTACAAATACACTGCACTGCAAACTTCATTCAGTGTGAATAATATTGCTCTGGTTCATGGCAGGCCAAAAATTCTTAACCTAAAAGATTTAATCAGGCATTTTGTCGATCACAGGCACGAAGTTGTTATTCGTCGAACACAATATGAACTTGATCAGGCGGAAAAACGTGCACATATTCTTGAAGGTTTAATTATTGCCAGCGATAATATCGATGAAGTTATTGCATTAATCAGGGCTTCTTCAACACCAGATGAAGCAAGAGAAAAATTAATGGAACGCTTCCAGTTGAGCGATCTTCAGGCCCGTGCTATTGTTGAAATGAGATTGAGGCAGCTAACAGGTCTCGAACAGGACAAATTACATAAAGAGTACGAAGACATAATGGCTCAAATTGAACATTTCAAGAAAATTCTTGCTGATGTAGTATTAAGAATGGAAATCATAAAAGATGAGCTTGTTGAAATTAGAGACAAATTTGGAGATAAGAGAAGATCAGAAGTAGTTCCTAATGCTGAAGAGTTTAACCCGGAGGACTTCTATGCTGATGAAGATATGGTAATTACCATATCGCATCTTGGTTATATAAAAAGAACACCACTAACTGAATTTCGTGCACAGGGCAGGGGAGGAGTAGGATCTAAAGGTAGCACTACCCGTAATGAAGATTTCCTCGAACATATTTTTATTGCTTCTATGCACAATACATTACTTCTTTTTACTGAAAAAGGAAGGTGCTTTTGGCTTAAAGTCTATGAAATTCCGGAAGGAACAAGAACTTCAAAAGGACGTGCAATTCAGAATGTACTAAACATTGGGCCAGACGACAAAGTTTTGACCTTTATCAATGTTAAAACACTGGCTGACAAAGATTTTATTAATAGTAATTATATCATTTTAGCAACTAAAAATGGTATTATCAAGAAAACAACTCTTGAAGCATATTCACGTCCACGTCAAAATGGTGTAAATGCAATTACCATTAAAGAGGGCGACCGGCTTCTTGAAGCACGTTTAACAAATGGAGAAAGCGAAATAATGCTTGCTGTAAAATCGGGAAAAGCTATCCGTTTTAACGAGAAAAAAGTTCGTGCAATTGGAAGGACCGCCTCTGGTGTTCGGGGCATAAGGCTTGGTAGCATTAACGACGAGGTGATTGGCATGGTTTGTGTTCAGGATGAAAGTGAAGATATACTTGTGATTTCTGAAAACGGATATGGAAAACGCTCTAAAATAGAAGATTACAGAATAACCAATAGGGGTGGAAAAGGAGTAAAGACCATTAATATTACAGAAAAAACAGGTGATTTGATTGCAGTTAAAAGCGTATCAAATGACAATGATTTAATGATAATTACAGAAAAGGGATTGACAATCAGGTTAAATGTCAATTTAATATCTTTACTGGGAAGAGCAACACAAGGTGTAAGGGTAATAAATTTGAAAGGTGATGATAGGATTGCTTCAGTTGCCAGGGTGACTATTGAGCCATCAGAAGAAGCGCCGGAAGATGAAAGTATTGAAGGAGAAGATATTGAGGGCGATGTTGAAAATAATGTAGAATGAAAATAAACAACTGATTTTAATAATCTTTTTTGAAATAAATATTATAATCGTATATTTTTGTAGCAAAATTTAAAACTATTTAAAATGAAAAAAACAATTATTCTGCTGGCCTTGGTGCTTGCATTCTCATCAGCATTTGCACAAAAAGGCAAAGTTACAACTGCACAAAGTTTAAAAGATGCAGGCAAAATTGCTGAAGCATATGAAGCAATCGAGGAGGCGATAGATGAATCGAACCCAAAATCTGAAAAATCAATTCCTTGGCCAAAAACATGGGAGGTTAGAGGTGAAATATTACAGGCAATTGGTCAATCTACCGATGAAAATGTTAAAAAATTGAGTAGTGATCCTTTAACAGAGGCTTTAAACTCTTACAAAAAAGCACTTGAGTTGGACACAAAAGGCAATAATGAAAAAAGTGTAAAAATTAAGTTAACGCTGTTAACCAATGATTTAACTAATCAGGCAGTTAATGCTTTTCAGGTTGAAGATTATAACAAAGCTTTGGCTTCTTTCGAGCAAATTATGGAAATTAATAATATGCCGGTTGTAAAATCAGACAATCCTGAAGCTGTTGATACTGTAATTATTTTTAATGCAGCTCTTGCCGCCTATAATTCTGAAAATTACAAAAAGGCGATCGATTATTACAAAGAATCGGCGAAATATGGATATAACGGTGCAAAAACGTATAGTTTAATTGGTGCATCTTATCAAATGATGAAAGATACAACTGCTGCCTTGGAAGCCTTAAAAGAGGGTTATGCGAAATATCCGGATGACAATGCTTTGCTTGAAAGTATGATTCAAATATACATGGATTTGGATAAAACAGATGAAGCATTGGCAAATCTTGAAAAAGCCATTGCACAGGATCCAACAAAACCACGATATTATTTTGCTCAGGGTGCATTATATGAAAAATTAGGCAATGAACAAAAAGCCATCGAAACCTACAAAAAAACGATGGAAGTTGACCCTGAATTTTTCAATGCATATTACAATCTAGGTGCTCTTTTTTATAATAAAGGAGTTCAACAAGTTGAGGTTGCAACTGCAGTACCACCAAATGAAAAAGCTAAATATGATGCGGAAGTGAAAAAAGCTGATGAATGGTTTGCACAAGCACTGCCATACATGGAAAAATGTAATGAACTTCAGGCAGGCGATAAAATGGTTTTGGAATCTCTAAAAAACCTGTATTACAGATTGCAGGAAATGGATAAATACAATGCCGTACTTGATCAATTGAAAAGTCTATAATTTTATTAATATAAAAAGGAGGGCAAACACTCTCCTTTTTATATACATATTATATTTAACATAATATCAATTATAAGACAAGTGTATTTGTTGAATATTTTTGGTTACGAAATTATGATTTGAACTAATCTTACTAAACTATCATCGTAATCATGACCGCCAGGCAATTCATGAATCAAAACTTTACCGTCATTCTTCAGGTTTCTTTTTAACAATAGCGATTCCTCCTTGCCGAAAATACAAATTATAGGTATTTGCGATTTTTCAATTTCCGGTTGAACCTTAAATTTTCCGTCTACATCATAGCTAATTCCCAACAAATCGCTTATTCTTACAGCAAAATCGGTACTTGCTGACGGAGAAAGTAAAGCCACCTTTGTAATTTTTTCCTTGATTTGGAAAGAAAGATAACCCGGTAAAAAGCTGGCGACATCAGCGCCAAAAGAGTAACCAACAATAATCAGTGAAGTCTTATTCCATTCCTTCAAATAATATTTTGAAAGTAACTCAATGTCATGCGCAAAACTTGCAGGAGATTTTTCATTCCTGAAATATTTTAAACTATTCAGAGACACAACTCCATAACCCTGTTTTTCAAACTCATATACCAAATTTTTACTAAACCTGTTCCAACCTCCATCACCCGTGAGATAAATAATCAAATCACTTCTGGTTCCTTTATTGACAGAAAGTTCAATTGGAAATTTGGCCTCAACGCTGACCTCTTGCGCCGGAATGAAAAAGCATTGAAAAAACATGTAGGTCATACTAACCAACCTCTTTACCAAAATCATTTATAATTTTTTAAGGATTTGACTTGGCCGAATGTAGTATTTATTATTGTGCAAATTCATTTTAATTTGTTTGTGTTTTTCTGAATAATTGTATATAAATTTATTTTACACAATTCTCGGAGCGTTTACTTTTTACTATATTGAACAAATGAGAACTGACGAAAATATAGTCAAACTGAAATTTGTAAAACCTTCAACAATTAACTCAATCGAATTAACTTTGGTGGAAGCAACAATTTCGGCTGGATTTCCTTCGCCTGCAGACGATTATTCAGAATCACGACTCGATTTAAATAAAGAATTAATCTCGAATGAAAGCGCCACATTTTACGCCCGTGTCAAAGGCGATTCAATGACTTTAGCCGGAATATCTGACGGTGATTTGCTTGTAATCGACAAATCAAAAACGCCGGTTAATGGTTCAATTGTAGTATGTTTGATTGATGGCGAATTTACAGTTAAACGACTTCGGAAAAAGGAAAATCATTTCTATCTGATGCCTGAAAACAATAGTTACCAACCCATTAAGATAAAACCTGAAAATGAAGTTGCCATTTGGGGAGTTGTTACTTACACAATTAAAAAACATTAAGCTTCTTCCTATGTTTGCACTGGTCGATTGTAACAATTTTTACGTTTCCTGCGAACGGGTTTTTAATCCGACACTCGATGGAAAACCTGTCGTAGTTCTTTCCAACAACGACGGCTGCATTATTGCACGTTCAGAAGAAGCAAAAAAACTGGGTTTACAAATGGCCGAACCGGCTTTTAAAAAAAGTAAATTCCTGAAAGAAAATGACGTGCAGGTTTTTTCATCAAATTACACACTTTACGGCGATATGTCGAAACGGGTTACTGAAACATTGTGTCACTTTGCCCCTGAAATTGAAATATACAGCATCGATGAAGCATTTATGAATTTAATAGGTTTTACTGGGGATTTGGAAGGTCTATCAAAGAAAATAATTGCTACCGTGAAACAACATACAGGAATTCCGGTTTCTGTTGGTATTGGGCCAACAAAAACACTGGCAAAAATTGCAAACAAAGCTGCCAAACAAAACGGCGGGGTTTTTATCATTAAAAATAAAAGACAATCAGATACGTTAATTCGCAATACACGAATTGAAAAAGTTTGGGGAATTGGCCGGCAGTACACAAAATTATTGTTGCAAAACAAAGTAGAAACGGCCTATGATTTTACACAACTTGATGACAACTGGCTGCGCATGAAAATGAAAGTAATGGGTCTGCGAATAAAGCGCGAGCTGCTTAGCGAATCTTGTATTCGGCTTGAATTGATAGTGCCTTCCAAAAAAGCGATTGCAACTACACGCGCGTTTGGAAAGAAAACTTCAGAATTGATTTATATTACTGAAGCTGTTTCAACTTATGCGGTGCGTTGTGCTGAAAAATTAAGAAAACAGAATTCGGTTGCTAATTTGCTTACAGTTTTCATACACACCGATCTCTTTAATTTGAAAGAGCCACAAATAAACATTAGCAAAACAATTTCACTGCCTGTGGCTACCAACGATAACATTGAACTTGTGAAATACGCCAAACTATGTTTGAATACGATTTTTAAGCCTGAATTTCGGTATAAAAAAGCAGGAGTCATTGTTGAAGGATTGCAGGATGAAACTCAGGTTCAGGGAAATATTTTTGATAAAATCGACAGGAAAAAGCAACGCAAACTGTTTCAAACCATTGATAAACTGAATCATGAATTTGGTCGCGACAAGGTAAAACTGGCTGTCCAGGGGGATGGAAAAGAATGGAAACTGCGACAGGAAAAACTCTCGAAACGCTACACAACCAACTGGAAGGAGATAATTGAGGTAAAAGCATAAATTTTATTATTATTTGGAGTTTTACTTTAAACTTTGAAACTTTGAACTTTAAACTTTTTAAAATATGTGCTTCTATTACGCCGTTGTTAAAAAAAATGCCAAAGCCTTAATCGAAAATGGAATCGTCAGCGAAAAACAGCTGAGTTTGTTTTCTGATAAACAGTTTGTTAAAGGATTTGATTTTCCAATTTTGCCAGTTATATCTGATGAAAATCCTGCCATTATTCAAATGTTTAGATGGGGATTTGTTCCTCCACATACAAGTACAGTTGAGAAAGCAACCGGGTTTTTGCACCAGTACAATACCTTAAATGCCAAAGCCGAAAACCTATTTGAAAGCCGTTTATTTCAAAATGCAATTCAAAAACAAAGATGCCTTGTTTTATGCAGTGGTTTCTTTGAATGGCGGCACAAAAATCCAAAAAAAAAGAACTCCGAGAAATACCCGTTTTATGTTTCGTTAAAAGATGAAGGAATGTTTGTTTTTGGGGGAATCTGGGAGAAATTCACTGATCGAAATACAGGCGAAATAATTTATACATATGCTATTATAACCACACGTGCCAACGGTCTGATGGAATTGGTGCACAATACAAAAAAGCGGATGCCACTAATTATTGAACCTGAAAAAGCAATGAGATGGCTCGATCCGAATTTAAGCGAGGAAGAAATCAAAATGTATTTTCAACCTTTTGATTCCGATAAATTAAAAGCAACCCCAATAAAAAAAATAAACCCGCGTTTGAAATACGAAAACGATCCGGGAATTACTGTTTATTATCATTATCAGGAACTTAGTGCGATGATGGCACAATACCCACAATATTTCGAAAAAACTGTTGATTTGAGAG
>JBBQPP010000031.1:0-15815 GCA_038217255.1 Bacteroidales bacterium
TTTTCGGATTGGGGTGCAGTACCCATTGCATAAAGTCTTCATCAAGGATAAATTCTTCGGTGGAGAAGTGAATATATTTTTCGTAGCTCATAAATGTCATGCTTATACCCTATAAAGACATGACATATGAAAACATCATCAATAAATTTGAAGTTTTTTTTATTTTTTTATTCAGCAATCAAAGGGGGACGAGGAACTGGCTTTGATGGAAGCAAGAATTACTTTAAAAACAGGACAAATTAAACCGCCGGGCCGTACCCTTTTTCGGAAATGCACTTTTTCAATATTGATATGGCTTTTGCAATCAGGTTGCGGCAGGCTTCCACACTGATGTCCATTATCCCCGCCACCTCATTATAATCCAGTTCTTTCGTAAAACGTAGATAAATAGCCTCTTTTTGCCTCGGCGTTAAATTCTGCAATGCCTCAGAAAGCATTTTTTGTTTTTGTTCAGAAAACTCATTTAGAATAATGTCATGTTCAACCGACCAGGTCACCCCAAAATAATACCCTTCTATCTGCCCTTTTCGGTCGTATCTTTTTTCACTTTGAACTTTGCGCAACAATTTTCGTTTGAAGGATTTTAACAGATAAAAAAGAATGTTTCTGGTATCGCCCAAAGACTTCCGGTTTTTAATCAAATCGGCAAACAAATCCTGCAAAACATCTTCCACCAAAGCATTATCGGGCGTAAATTTTAATCCGTAACGATAGAGTTTTCAGCATTTTCAGAATTAATAATTGAAATGGCTCACTCCTCACCTTTTTTAAAGGAAGTCCAGATTTTAAAATCAGTTAAGCCGGTTGAACTCATTCTATAAAGTTTGGTTGTTGCAAGTTTAGCAAAAAATAAATCGGAAATCAAAACTGATTTTCCTTTCTGTAACATTACTATTTTTATCCGAAAGACGACACTCCCGGATGCACAAAACAAGCCTGTATTTTCCGCGACAAGTACGATGATTTTTATTACCGCCGGGGCGGAAAAAACGTTAACGAAAGCTCTGGGCCAACAGTTTCGAAATACTAAAAAACAAGGGGTTCAGCGAAATGCAGATTGCCGGAATTTCGGCAATATTGAAGTGCTGAATATTCTTTACTGTATTTTATCTTGACTTTCTCTTACTTGACTTCGCTTTCGGATTAAACGCCAGGCAACGTTTTATCCATTTATCCAAATCATCCTCCATATCTGCACCTTCCGAAGTTACCATCAAGAAACCTTTCATCGAATGATTGGTTTCATCCATCTCACGGCAATCTTCATTTTGTAAATACTCAGCTTCATTACCAGGATCAATCCGAACCATTAATTCTTCTTTAAAAACTCCGGCACACATTTTTTCGTCAACAAAAAAACAAAGTCCACCGAACATTTTTTTCTCTTCGAAACCGGTATGATTTTCTTTAAAAGAGCCACGAACCCGATCAGCCAAAAATTCACTATAAGCCATTGTTTACAATTGTAATTAGTTTAGCATGAAGCATTTTGTTAGAACAAACAATTGTAAAATTCCGGTTAAAACTGGTTTCATTCAACGAAAAATCGAAAGGGTTCCCGAAAATGTCAGTCACTATCCCACCAGCTTCCTCAATTAATAACCCGGGACCCGCAATATCCCAAATTTTTGTGGTTTGATTTATACAAGCCCCAAATTTACCATCGGCGGTATAGCAAAAATCGATTAAACAGTTTGTACCGCGCAGGTTTCTGATATTTTTTACAAGGTTCCCGATAACTTTTGTTTCACGCTCTGTTTTTCCGGGTTCATCAGAAAAATCGAGCGAGTATGCAGCAAGTATATTTTTGAGTTCAGATTCGGTTGAAACCGCTATTTTCTTTCCGTTGCAAGTTGATCCTTTCCCTTTTTCGGCAAAATAAATTTCATTTTGAACAGGCAGAAAACAACCAGCCATAACAGGGATTGAATTCTTCAAAACACAAATAATAACGCCGAACCAGGTCAAACCAGCTGTAAAGTTCGAAGTTCCGTCAAGCGGATCAATCACCCATGTAAATTCTGAATTTCTATTCTGAAAACCGGTTTCTTCGCCCAGAGTATTATGATCAGGGAATTTTTCTGAAATAATTTCGATAATCTTATTTTCCGATTCAATATCCGCTTTGGTAACTATGCTGCTTTGACTTTCTTTTAACTCATAATCTGTAATTTTGCCAAAATTATGCCTCAGTATTTTTCCTGCTTCCAAAAGTGTTCTCCTGATTGTACTTTCCATAAATTCAAATTTAAAGATGTTTTTTTTATGAACTATTACTGTTTGTTGGCGGTTTGAATTTTATCACTTTTGCTGTGTACCGTTTCCAGGGAGTTTCAGGATGATAGTTTGGATAGGGATTTTCCCACCACCAAACTTCGTTGCTCTTCGATTCTCCCCCAAATACTGGATCTGTATCGCCATCATTATCAATATCAAAATAAGCCGCACCCGCTTCAATCTGCAGGGGTTCTGCATCCAGAATATATCTGTCCCATTTTTCATTGTTCTTTTTGTACCAAACAACTGATGGTGATTCTACACGTTCGGTAACGATAAAATCATTGATGCCGTCTTTGTCAATATCGAAAACGACGCAACTGGTTTGTTGTTCGCTATTGTTAGGGTTTGGGAGGTCACCATTTTCTGTTGAATAATATTCCCAGTTGGTTTTTAATATTTGATTTTGGGCTAACGTATTCATACTAAATAATAAAGTCATCAACAAAAGCTTAATTTGATTCATTTTTCTCAATTTTAAGAATAGTTAAAGCTAAATCAGAATATTTGAAATAACAAATTCAATACGCCAACTATTTTTAGTATTTTCAGAACCTTAAAACAGTTTAACATGACTAAAACACAACAATTCCACCAACTTATTGAATCAGGAAAATCAACCGATAAAGTTTTGTTCCGCCCAATTTTAATGCAGTTTGCCGCCGAATATATTGGCAGCAATTACGGGCAGTTTGCATCCGATTACAACGTGCTTGTTGAAGCCAACCTGCGTTGCATGGACGATTTTGGCCTTGATTTACTGGGACTGATTTCGGATCCTTACCGTGAAACAAGCGCTTTTGGTGCCGGAGTTCAATTTATACCGAACGGAGTGCCTCGCTGTTTAAATCTGATTGTGAACTCGATTGACGATGTTATTAACCTGAAAAACCCAGATGTATATAAAGCAAAACGCACTTTCGACAGGATAAGAGCGGGTGAAGTACTTTCGAAAAAAACTCAGGGAAACATACCCATAATTGGCTGGATTGAAGGCCCGCTGGCCGAGGCATGTGATTTGGCTGGAATTGAAAACATGATGATGCAATTGATGATGGATCCCGATTTTGCCAATCGATTAATGGACAAATGCATGGTAACAGCTAAAGATTTTGCCAAAGCGCAAATTGAATCGGGTTGCGAAATAATTGGCATGGGCGATGCTGTTTGTTCGCAAATTGACGTTGATACTTACAACACATACATTCGCGACCGGCACCATGAAATAATAAGTTACATTCATGAACTCGGTGGAAAAGTAAAACTCCACATTTGCGGTGATACAAGTCATTTACTGCCGTCATATAAAAATTTTAACCTCGATATTTTAGATCTTGATTGGCAGGTTGACATACAAAATGCCAGATCTGTTTTAGGGGAAAAGGTAATTTTTGCCGGAAATATCAATCCGGTTACTGTTCAAAATAAAACACGCGAAGAGGTTTTTAATCTCTGTAAAAATCTGGTAGAAAAACACAAAAACGAACGCTTTATCCTTTCGGCAGGTTGCGAAATCACTCCATTAACAGACCCCGAAAATTTGAGGGCAATGAGCGAGGCTACTTTTTTGTAGTTACTATTCAACAGGTGGAGGGAAGTCGCAATAAAAAAACGGAGTTAACTAATATGTTAGCTATTTAACGTTTGTAATAAAGTTACCGGCTCATAAATTATCGTTTTTCATTTTCAACTCAGCATACTTTTATCACCATTCGTATTCAAAATTTAACCGCCTGACATCTCTTTTTTTTATCTCATACAAAAATGACTGAATTTTGATTCATCAATAAACAATTAAAATTTAAAGTCATGAAAACAATTAAAACAGTTCTTATTTTTTCAGTTGCAATTCTTTTTGCAATATGTGTGAATGCCCAAAAAAATAATGGGTCAAGAGTTTCCAAAATTCTTTCAAGCGGTACAATTCCACAAAATCTTGTGCTAAACGATGAACTTCAAAAGTATGTTGTAACCACCGACCATTTCAACACCGATATTTTTGGGCATTTCTTTAACAAAATGCGGGTGAAAGGTGAATACACCCGTGGTTTGGATAATGGGAAAGTGAAGTGGAACAACGTTTCGATTGCGATGGCAACGCAACGCGATGCCGAGTTCCCGGCAGGAAATCCAGTTGATTACATGGAGGATTTTAGCTACAATGTTTCGGTGGATATGTTAAAACCTGAAGCATTTGCAACTTTTGGCGAAAACAGCGCTTTCACGAAAAATCTGGTTTGGGATATGATGGGCATTGAAGGTTTCGCCTGGAGCTCGTTTGAAAAACTGAAATTAAACGAATCTTTTGCCGATGAACGTTTTAATGGGAAAATGGATTTGGCCGGACAGGGTTCATTTGAAAATAAAGATGTGCAGATTATCTGGACAGGTATTTCGGAACAAAACGGTGAAACTTGTGCTGTAATTGAATACCGAACGTTTAACAACCCACTGGAATATACCGGAGAAGGAATGAGCATGAAAGGCCGCAGCCACTATTGGGGTACAATTTGGGTTAGTTTGGAAGACAAACAAATTGAACATGCAGTTTTGTATGAAGATGTGGTGATGGAAATGAACCTGCCGGGACAAACCAACAAACAAATTATGAACACTACGCGCGAAATCAGTTTTGTGAAAGTGATTTGAAAAAAGTTCCGGGTTGCGGGTTGCAGGTTAAACTTGCAACCCACAACTTTGAACTCGAAACCTGCAATTTCAATAACTTTTTTGTATTTTCAACACCAATATAATTTCAACAATGATTCATCCTACAAGTAATAAAACGCTATCGCAAAAAATAATCTGGCACTTGAAGCTGTTTGGCGGGGCGGTTTTCATTTCTGTATTTTTCAGCTTGGTGCTGATGCAGAAATTTGTCCATGCGCAGTCACTAACTATGATTGCAATAACATTTGTACAATTGGAGATTTTTGTGTGGTTGGGAACCTTGTTTTTTAATTCAGTGAAAACCGGACCGGGCTTTAAAAAGAAAATTATCTTCAAGCTGGTTCAATTCTTTGTGTTTGTACTTATTATTGCCACGCTTTTTTACTTTGGATTATTTACATATATGTTTTTTAAAAACGGTGGCGATTGGCATTATTTTCTTACGAGTATGCTCAAAGCCGAAATGCGGGGCTTTTTTATTGCCACATTGATAGGATTTTCACTTGGCGCTCTATTCTTTTTTTACACTCAATGGACTGATGCATTAAAACGCGAACAGAAACTTACCGAAGAAAAACTCATTTTTCAGTATGAAACCTTAAAAAGCCAGGTAAACCCGCACTTCTTGTTTAACAGTCTAAATTCACTTTCGTCGCTTGTGAGAAAGGATCCTGAATTAGCAGAAAATTACATTCAAAAACTATCAACAATTTACCGGTATATTTTAGAGAACGATAATAAAGAATTGGTTCCGCTATCTTCAGAAATTGAATTTGTACGCAACTATTTTTATCTTCAAAAAATCAGGGATGAAGAAAAAATTGAATTGAAGATTGAGTTGACCGGAAACAAAAATGTTGAGGTTTTACCCGTTTCGTTGCAGCTTTTAGTTGAAAACGCTTTAAAACATAATTCAGCAACACGTAAACAACCACTTGAAATTATAATTCATTTTGAAGGATTGGATAAAATTGTGGTGCGCAATAATTTGCAAAAGAAAACTCAGTTAAACGGTTCTTCGAAAATTGGTTTGAAAAACCTGAAAGAACGCAGCCGACTGATTTTAAACCGCGACATTGAAATACAGGAAACTGCCGATGAATTTGTGGTGAAAATTCCGGTAAAACCTGGTTGATTTCGATAATTATTAATTCAGCCCTTTATCCTTTGATGACTAGCTGACATTTCTTTTCTGTCTTGATACTTGATACTAAAAATCTCAAATCTAAATCATGAAAGTAGTAATTGTTGAAGATGAACGACTTGCCTCGAAACGGCTTGAATCACTGCTAAAAAAAGCAGAGCCGGGAATTGAAGTTATACAGATTTTAGAATCGGTTGAAGATGCTGTAAACTGGTTTTCACAAAATACAAAACCCGACCTCATATTTATGGATATCCAATTAGATGACGGTATTTCGTTTGAAATTTTCGATGCCGTAAAAATTGAGGCTCCTGTAATTTTTACAACTGCATACAACGAATATGCAATCAGGGCATTTAAAGTAAATAGTGTCGATTATCTATTAAAACCTATTGAGGAGGAAGCACTTGCAACTGCGATTCAGAAATTCAAAAAGCTATTTGCCGAAACCTGGGATTTTGAAACCAAAATTGCAAAAGCAATCGGGGAAATCTCAACTCAATTTAAATCAAGGTTTTTCATAAAAGTTGGAATTCGGTTTAAATCAATACAAATTGAAAATATTTGCAGCTTTTTTGTTGAAGAGCGCAACACATTTTTAAGAACCAATGAAGGCAAAAATTATGATTTGGATTACTCGTTGGATCAGCTTCAAAAAATGGTCGATCCCAACCTGTTTTTCCGTATCAATCGCAATTACCTTGTAAATATTAATTGTATTGATGAAATTGTAAGTTATTCAACCAACCGCTTAAAACTAAAAATTGGCAAAATTGAACAGATAGTGAGCCGTGATAAAGTTTCGGATTTTAAGCAGTGGATGGACAGGTAATTGGTTGAGGGATTCACCGTAGATTTTATGATAATCCGGGTTAGCTTCGTTAAATGAATTTAAGTTAATACATTATGACCGACTATGAAACATGATTGTGAATTCTGCCTCTATAAAAAATTATTCAATCTCTCTTTTTAAAAATATGTTTTGCTTAAGTCTTGCATTTTAAAAAACAGTTTCTATATTTGTCAGAATAAAAGATAATAATATGCTTAAATATTTCGCAAATAATAAAATGATGACATGTAACATGATGTGCATGTGTTGTTTTGATTCATTGCGGAAGAGATAAAGAAGTATAAAAATATTTGTTTTAAAAAGCTCTTCCTGTGTAGGAAGGGCTTTTTTTTTTGAAATGTTTAACCAGATTTATAAATTATAAAAAAATGAAAAGTATGAAACAAATTGTTTGCCCTATTTCCGAAGAAAGAATAAATGAACAGGTAACCCGAATAAACGCCTTTTTTGGTGTATTATTGATAGTTGCCGGTTTTGTTTTTAATTCAGTTTTTTTCTTCCTGTTTTTACTCGCTGATTTTTACATGAGGGCATTTACAAATCTTAAATTTAGTCCGATAAGTTATTTTAGTATGAGAATGGCCAATGCCTTAAACTTAAATAAGAAAAGTATCGACAAAGCGCCAAAAATTTTTGCTGCACGACTTGGATTTCTAATGACCCTGACGATAAATGTATTATATCTACTTCAATTAAAGACTGCTGCAATAATGGTTGGTGGAATATTGGTTTTTTTTGCATCTCTTGAATTTGCGTTGGCTGTTTGCATGGGATGTATAATGTACACCTATTTAATTTTGCCATTTTATAAGCAGTAACGTAAAGATTTAAAACACAAAAAAAGCATCTTTTAAGGGGTGCTTTTTTCTTATATACCATTCTGTTATTATGTATAAGGTTATTTTCCTGGTAAAATATTGATAATGATTCGAGTAAATTATTAATTCCCAATAAATGAACTTTAGTTTATTTTGTCAACCAATCAAAACTATATTTCGTGCGCAAGTATTATAGATTAATTGTGTCTTACCCTCAATAATGAAATATTTTAAAAAAAAAATATCACAAGTATGAAAAACAAATTTAGCTGGCGGGCATTTATTAGTTTTGGTCTGACTTACTCTTTTATTATTATTTTTCTTACGGGGATTGTCTTATATATGTCTCCTGCAGGACGTTATGCCCACTGGGTAAATTGGAAAATACTAGGCTTCACAAAAGAAGAATGGCAAGCCTTGCACACAGTTTTTTCATATACGTTCGTAATTCTTTCCATTTTCCATTTGTTTACAGTCAACTGGAGGGCTTTTTTATCGTACCTGAAAATAAAAAAACAATCGGGGTTAAATAAAAAACGCGAATTTTATATTTCAACCATTTTAGTTTTAGTATTTTTCTTTGGAATTGTATTCTCTATTCCACCATTTAAATCAGTCATGGATTTTGGTGAATACCTTACTGTATCCTGGGAACAGGTTGACGAAGAACCACCCATTCCACATGCTGAGATGCTTACACTTGTTGAGTTGGCGGAACAGATGAAACTTTCGTCAGTTGATGACCTTACACGAAAACTAACGCTGCACGAAATAAAATTCGATAACATTGGGCAAACGCTTCAAGAGCTGGCAGCAATAAACAATACAACGCCCATGGAAATATATAACCAGGTATCGAAAAAATCGGGGATAGAAAAGCAGGGCAGTGGAATTGGGAAAAAAACGCTTGATATTTTTGCTTCCGAAGTTGGAAAAAGTACCGATGAGGTGTTAAAAATATTGAAGGAAAATGGAATTGAGGCGGAAAGGGATCAAACTCTTCGCGAAATTGGAGACCAAAACAATATTCCACCACGCGACATTTTTGAATTGTTTTCAAAGTAAACAAATAAAATTCCATTACATTGAAATAATTAATGAGTGAAGCCGAAATCATACAAAAACTTCAGCAAGGCAACGAACAAGCTTTCCGGCAAATGGTTGAACAATACAAGATGCTGGTTGTAAATACTTGTTTTGGGATGGTGCATAATACCGAAGATGCCGAAGATATTGCCCAGGAAGTTTTTATTGAAGTTTTTCGTTCAGTTGAAAAATTCAGAGCCGATTCAAAACTTTCCACCTGGTTGTATCGAATTACGGTGAACCGCTCCCTGAATTTTATTCGCGACAATAAAAAGCACAAATGGTTTCAGTCGTTTGAAGACGCGGTTAAAAGTAAGAACACAGTTCATGAGAATTTGGCAATTTCTACAAGCGACCAGCCTGGTTTTATCTTGGAAAATTCACAACGGGCAACTTTGCTTCATGAAGCAATTGACAGTTTGCCTGAAAACCAAAAGGTTGCTTTTACACTCAGCAAATACGAAGAATTGTCGTATCAGGAAATTTCGGCAGTGATGGATTTAAGTGTTTCGTCGGTTGAGTCGTTGATTCACCGGGCTAAAAAAAATCTGCAAAAGAAATTATATAATTGTTACAAAAAAAAGTGTATTTAAGCACAAGTTTTTAAGGCTTAGTGTGTCATATAAACGATTAAAAATTAAAAAGAGATGAAATGCAAAACTTTACATAAAAAACTGATTTTCTTTCTCGAAGGTGATTTGCCGCCGACAAAGATTGAAGAAGTTCAAATCCACCTCGATGGTTGCAGTTCGTGTGCTGCTTTTGCTCAGGAGTTAAAACTTACTTTGGGAATTATCGGCATTGAAAAAAATCCAGATGTAAATCCGTATTTCTACACCCGCCTGAAAGCAAAACTGGAAAATCGGGCAACACAAAATTCACCCGCTTTTGGTCACATGATTTTGGCAAAGATACTCCAACCAGCTTTCTTTTCTGTATTACTGATTCTCGGAATCTATTCAGGAATCAAAATTGGCACGCCGGCTTCAACCAAAGAGTATACGATTACACTGATGCAAAATCAGAAAATTCCGTACTTGAATGAAATGGTCACAGAAACTATTGAAACGTCTTTAATGGAATAAATTATGGCTATGCGTAATACAAATCGAATATTAATTTGGGTGATTGTTATTTTAGTGGCCACTAATTTGTCAATGGGCATTTCGTTCGTTTACCACAAACAACAGGACAAACAATTTATGGAACAACTCGAAGAGGCAGCCATAAAAGTTCCATCGGAACAGCGGACCCGATTTTTTCGTGAACAGTTGAATTTGAGCAGAGAACAGGTTGATGTTTTCAGAGATTTGAACCGGGAATTTAACCGGACTGCCTGGCAAATTACGCATCAGTTGGAAGCGGTTCGTGCAGATATGGTGCGTGAACTTGGGAAAGAAAATCCAAATGAAAAAACGCTTCATTCTATTGCGAAAAATATCGGAGAACTGCACACTCAACTAAAAGAGGAAACCATTGATTATTATAATAAAATGAAGGCTGAATGCGACACCGATCAGCAGAAAAAGCTAAATGAGATTTTTATTTCGATGTTAAAGAAAAACGAAGATGTATCGCTACCAGAATACGGACGACGAAATCGAAATAATGGGAGGTACAGGTAAAAGAAACAATAAGGCTTTTGTTCGGGGAGCTGCCAAAGGAAATTGTTATGCAACTGCCGGAAGAGGTTATGCTCAGGGAGGAGTAATTCGGAATCAATTTGTGACGGAACAGGACCAAATGCCTAAATAAATTCAGAAATCAAGAAAACAGAAATCAAAAACTCCCGGAGAATTTTCTTCGGGAGATTTTTTTGGAAACAAAGCCGGTTTTCCACAAGTTTTAACTTTAAATTGTGTCTTACTTAAACAAATAGAAAAATTACCAAAATGAAAACATTAATTACAATTGCTCTTTTAATAGTAGCAACAACATCTTTTTCAAAAAAAGGATTTGCCACCGACTTAACTGATGCTGAAAAAAAAGGAATTCAATTGATGCGCGAAGAGGAAAAACTGGCACACGATGTTTACCTGTTTTTAAACGAGAAGTGGAATCTACCCATTTTTAGTAATATTTCAAATAGCGAAGCACGGCATTTTAATGCGGTAGGTTATTTGCTTGAGACTTTTAATATAGAGGATATTTCACTACCCGGATTTGGTAAATTTAAGAACTCGGAAATTGCATTTTTATACGATTCGCTTACTCAAAAAGGGAGTGAATCGCTGGTTGAAGCATTAAAAGTTGGGGCTTTTATTGAAGAGTTCGATATTGCCGATTTACAAAAACTACTTACTTTAAACACCGTCTCAATAATAGAAGGAGTTTACCAAAATCTTTTGCGCGGATCGAACAATCATTTAAGGGCATTTACCGGACAATTGGCAACCCGAGACAACGATTATTCGCCAGTTGTTTTAAATGAAAAAGAGTACCTGACAATTCTTGAAACTCCACACCAGAGAGGTGGAGGAAACGGAAATTGTATGATGCAACAAAATGGCTGCATAAACCTGCAAATGAATGCACCTGCCAGAAACCGAAATCGTGGAAAAGGAAGTATACGTGCCAGAAAAGGCTGGAATTACTAAATTTACAGCAACGAGATAAAATGAAACGATCACCCCTTCCCGATCTACTAAAAGGAATTATTGTATTTCTGATAATTCCCGTACATATTCTGGAAACTTTTATCGATTACCCTGGACGAGAAAGTATTTTTGGGAAAACACTTTTAATGCTTGGTGGTCCAATTGGTGTGCCTGTATTTATGATGGTAATGGGGTATTTTATTGCATCAAGCAAAAAGAGTACAAGCCAAAATCTTATTCGCGGAATAAAAGTTCTTTTCCTTGGATTATTACTAAATATAGGACTTAACTTTAATCTGCTCTTAAAAATAAAATACAAAGGCTGGCAGTTTCAACCACTCGAATATATACTAGGAGTAGATATATTTTATTTGGCCGGGTTGAGTATTATTATTCTTTCCCTTTTGAAACGGATAAACAGAGGTCAGGTATGGATTGTATTCGTCCTCATATTATTGATTAGCGGTTCTACATCGTATGTAAATAATTTACTAATGATTCCCAGCCGCAATTATGTATTGCCATTTATTGGTGGCGAATATCCATGGGCATATTTCCCTTTATTTCCATGGCTCACTTATCCATTAATCGGCTTTTTTTTCTATAAAACGGAAAAACGTATAATGGAATTCATAAAAAATAATAAATCAATTTCTATTGTTTCATGTGTTGCCATTTTTGCTTTAGTTCTGCTTTTTTCTGAATTTGGAATATCAATAACCACTCATCTTTCTGAATATTACCATCATACTTTTTTATTTTTCCTCTGGGCAATGGGTGTCGTAATTCTTTGGTCGCTATTACTCCGGTTTTGGATTTCCAAATTTCCAAATTTCATTTTAATTACTTTCTTTCGGTGGTTGGGCAAAAACATTACGCTTTTCTATGTTATTCAATGGTTAATTATTGGGAATATTTCCACTGAAATCTATCAAACTCAAAATTTGAATACATATTGGTATTGGTTTGGAGGAATCTTTACAATAACGGTTGTACTCACCTGGCTGATTGGAAAAACCAATATTAAGTTGGCGCGGTAAAACCACGGGAAAGGGCACAAGTAACAAAAATTGCCCGTACAATGCTAATTCAAAAATATGGGGTATAATTCAAAATACAGGTCAGCTTATTTTTTGAAAATAGCCAAATGCAATGTGGTAATAAATCCAAATACTCTATTTTTGTAATGGCAACATTCAGAAAGCCCGAATTGCCCGAACACGGATTTGAGAATTTTTATTTACAAAATATTGTACCCCAGTGTTAAAAACCTGTTCCCAGGCACTGCCCTCACCATATTCAGTTGAAGTCCAGTAAAAATCATTTGAAAACCCGCCAATTAACTCCTTTTGCTGAAAAATCAGATTGAGTTCATCTTTCGAAGTAAAAACCAGTCGTTTTATCCATTTAATTCCAGATTATTACAATATGCTACCGCATAAATTCCCACACTGTTTATTTACAATCAGGCTGGTATTTGCGGCACCATCACCAATTGAACTCCCGGTGGCACCGGTCCTGATGTAACTCACCCCCTTAAACCACTGCGAATTGATGCTTTTAAATAGTAAGTTGTTTTGGGTTTCAATCCGGTTATTTGACTGGTGAAAGTTTCTTCCCTAAAAGTTTCATTCACAGTTACAAGAAACTGATTTCCCTTTGATATACTATCTGCAATCGTTGGATTTTGATTGGTACTGTAACAGAAACCAAATGAAGAAACTTCGGTATTTATTCCGGTTATAAAAGAACCTCCCACTTCTGCGGTAGTACAATCCATATTTTCAACACTCCCAGTAAATACTTCAGGGATCCTGTCACTATTATCTTCATCTTTTTGACAGCCAATAAACACCACTGCGATTATGAAAAGAAATGATTTTGCTAAATAATGGGTAGAATCATTCATTTTAAAAATTTAGTTAGGTAGAAAACGTTTTTTGAATGATATTAAAAAATTTTAGGTACTATTTGATAATCACTTTTTGGACTGATTTTTTATTTCCCGATTGAATGGCAACCATAAATGTTCCTCCATTTTCAAGGTTTAAAAGCTGAATTCTGTGCTGGTTCCTTCCTGTCGGGAGCCCCGTTAATACTTCCTTTTTAATTATTTGCCCGTTCAAATTATAAATTAATATTTGCACATCTTTTTGTTTTGCAAGATTGAATTGTATAATAAACTCACCTTCATTTGGATTGGGGTAAACCTGCATCATGAAATCGCCAACACTTTGTATGTTCAGTTCATCATTTCCAACCATGCTGTTTTTTATTAGCAACACCTTAAAAATCTGACTGCTGGCACTGCTTTGTGTTCCATCATTTATAAAAAATATATTGAGCGTACTACTATTAATGCCTCCGTAAATATAACCCACCAAAGTGGTGTCTTTTTCCAGTTTATCCAGTTTTAGAACTTCATTGTCATAAAATTCCAATTCCTCGTTAGGGATAAACTCCGAACCTGCACCTAACAAGCCGGGCATTTCAACAGGTAGTTTATACTCGGCCATTTTCCCGCTAACATCGCGTGTAACCCGTGCAATGGTTTTCACAAACGGAACACTATTGTCTTGTGTTAAAACACCTCCTTCGTCGTAATACTGAGCAATTCCGCCAAAAAATACCGAATGCATTTCGTTATTTGATTCACTGTAAATGGGAAAAACGGCACAATGATAATGGTTGTAATATTGAGCAAAATCGTTATTAACGTTATAACCTGAGCTATCGATATTTACACAATTTAAAAAAGGTAAATCGGCATTTATTTGAAAGACGCCGGAAAATGCAGTTAGTCCCTCTTCGCCGTTTGGTAAAATTTGCGGAACAAGATTGTAATCTCTTCGATGCAAATTTTCAGCATCTGTTATAGAGGGTAAATGAGTAACTGAAAGTGAAGTTCCATCGTCGGTAATTTTAAATTTTCTTATTTGGTTAGTGTAAGCTTGAGTAAACGTTGGCATATTTCCCCCATTGTATTTTCCATCAAATTTGTTGCCTCCAACCAAATAATAAGTGTCATAAATTTTATCCAAATAACCTCCTGTTACTGCAAATTGCATATCTGATATTTGTCGAAAAAATGCTGAAAATGGTTTGTTACTTACAACCGCATCAATTGTTGCCGGAACATCGATTGCCGTTAATTTATTGTGTGTAATATGATTCAATGTAGTTGCGCTGTAGCCATAACCACCAATAAAATAAAGCATATTCCCATTTTGTTGAAATTGCATATTTGTAGAACTTAGTTGTTCCTGCAAAGCAACAGAAAGAGAAGTTAAAGATGCGGTCCACTTTTGTTTATTAATAGGGTCGATTACTATTATTTGATTGTTCATTCCTGCTTCATCAAAAGATGCCCAGGGCTGCCTTTGGTGCAATCCATCAAGGCGTCCGCCGAAAATAAGCCATTTCCCTCCGTGCTGCCCCATCGCAAACACCTGCAACCCTCCAACCTCCGGAATATCTAAAGGTTCCAAATAAATATGAAAAGGAGATTCCTGTGCGCTTACTACTCCAATAAAAAACAAAATGAGAAATGAGATTATATATTTCATTCCAGAAATCTTTATAAAAACCATGTAACCGTCTTCAATAAAAATTATGCTATTGAATTACCAATTTTTTTGAAGGCGTCTTTTCATTTCCATATTCAATAAAATAAACATAAATGCCACTCTGAAAACGACTTACGTCAAGCATCAAATGGTCGGTGTGCTTATCTACAATAAATTGTTCAACTTGTCTGCCTGAGTTATCAATAAGGTGCAAGGTTGCCTGATTTACATTTTCGGGTAAAGAATAAGCAACCTTTATTGAATTTGATGCCGGATTTGGAAAGGCATTCAGTAAAATATCCGGTGATATTTCATTCAATAACTGCGCTGAAACCAATGTTCCGGGCAAACTATAAATGTTGGTCCAAACCTTTTCGGGTGTTAAGGAAAAATCATAACAATACGAAAAAAGCTTGTATGTGTTTTCGCTGGTTTGATTGATATAATTATACAGTGCGCCATCGATAAATGTTATTTGCGAACCGTCATCGTTAATTATTTTACTATCATACTCATAATAAGCTTGGGCTGAATTGTATTTGTAATACGTACAAAGCAGCTCAATTCCTGAATCGCTATCAAACAATTTCTCTGACAGGAATTTGATGTCAGAAAGATAAAAACCACCCGGGATATTGCAACTAATCGTTTTGTACACAGAATGGTCACTGTTATACAATCGGCACTGACCATTGGGAACGTCCATTATATAATATTTGTATCCCGAATTTTCGAGTTTTACTACTGAGGTTGAATAATCGTATTTTTTATCGAGCGTAACCTGTGCAGTTGATACAATAAAAA
>JBBQPP010000032.1:0-15637 GCA_038217255.1 Bacteroidales bacterium
TGGGATGCCATCTGTATCTTCACAGTTGCCCCGATGGCTATCGGGGGGATGGCATCCTTACATGGAGGAATAATTGAACCACCTCTTTCCACGCACAATCAAACGCACTCCTCCCGAAAAATCGGGACAAACTTTCCCTGGAAGAAAAGGAGGGGAAACTGAAGAATGACAAATTAATATTACAAGACAAAAACAAATAAAATTAAAACATATGAAAAACATAGTTATTCAACTTTTTCGATTGAAAACCATCGTGATTTTCATTCTTTTTTTCTTTTCACTTTTAATTATTCCCAAAATGAATTCAGCACAGGAAAGAATTACAAACGCCGAAAAACTCGGGTTCCCAAAAGGTAAAAAGATTTTGTTGTTACACTGCGACGATGCCGGAATGTGCGAGGAAGCCAACATTGCAGTTCAATCTTATATTTTGAAAGGCGATGTTTTGTCGGCTGCGGTAATGATGCCTTGTCCATATGCCGAAGACATGATTGAATGGGCAAAAAAACACCCGACAGCTGATATTGGCGTTCATCTTACCCTCACAAGCGAATGGCAAAAATACCGCTGGACAACTATTACCGACCCGAAAAAAGTGCCCGGATTGATCGATCCGGAAGGCAAAATGTGGCATGAAGTGCCGGATGTAGTTATGCACGCTTCGCCAAAAGAGGTGGAAACTGAAATTCATGCACAGATTGACAAAATAATAAAAATGGGTTACAGACCATCACATATAGATACGCATATGGGAACATTATATGGTTCACCCGAATTTGCGAAAGTGTTTTTTGAAACAGCAATAAAATATAACATTCCTGCCAATGCCATCGACTTGTCGGATAAGGATGTAGCCGATTATTACCGCGCCGCCGGTTACCCGATTAACGATGAAATGATAAAATTCCTGGAATCCTATCCGCTCCCAAAACTCGACAATTTCACCAGTGCACCTGAGGGAAAATCATACGTTAATAAAAAAGAGAATTTCATCAAATTGATACAGTCGTTAAAACCAGGACTTACTGAAATCATTTTCCACCCTTCCATTCTGACAGAAAATCTGAAAAGCATAACAGGCACTGCACAACAAAGAGCCTGGGAGGCTCAAATGTTTTCTGACCCGGATGTAAAACAATTTTTCAAAGACAATGATATTGAAATTACTACATGGACAGAAATTATGAAACGGTTCAATGTGAAAAAGTAAGGAAGACCGAAGTCCGGAGACGGGAGACGGAATTGGGAAGCGCGAAGTTGGAAGAAAAAGACGGAAGACCGATGACCGGAGACGGAAGTAGAAAAAAATATATAAATTTGAAATCTGCGAGAATTATAATTTCTCTGCCATTTCGATTGAAGACAGCGTAAAATTTAAAAAACTAAAACTATATTCAATGAAAACCAAAACTTTAGCTATAATATCTGCATTTTTCATTTTGCTCAACGCTTGCCAAAAAAGCGGGGATAAAACTTCTGTTGTTGATTATGTTGATCCAACTATCGGCAACGTTGGGATTCTTCTCCAGCCAACGCGCCCAACTGTGCAGCTTCCCAACCAGTTAATCCGTATGTACCCCGTCCGTGCAGATTATATTGATGATCAAATCAGTTTTTTCCCTTTGACAATTGCATCGCACAGAAATGGCGAGTTATTTGGCGTGTTGCCCGGATCAGGAAACCCTGAAACGGGAACCTGGAAAAACAGGCAAACTTATGATCATCAGCTTGAAATAACAAAACCATTTTATTATTCAACTTATCTGATAGACGAAGATATTACCACAGAATTTGTACCCGGAAACAAAACTGGTTTTTTCCGTTTCACTTTTCCTGAAAACGGCGAAAAAAGAGTTCGTTTCAACCTTGTAAATAAAGGCGAATGGATACCGGTTTCAGCCAAAACATTTAGTGGAACAGAGCTATTTGAAGGAATGAAAGCTTTCGTTTATGGCGAATTCGATATTGAACCGAATGTTTTAATCGATGAGAATGGTTCATCGTTGCAGCCTGTTGGGAAACCTGTTGCTTGGTTCGATTTCAGCGGGAAAAAAAATCAGGTAGTGCAGTTTAAATATGGCATTTCGTTTATCAGTGCTGAACAGGCAGAGAAAAACCTGAAAAACGAAATTCAGGATTGGGATTTTGAAAAACTTGTTGAAAGCGGAAAGAAAACCTGGGAAAAAGCTTTGGAAAAAATACAGGTAAAAGGCGGCACAGATGCGCAAAAACGCAGTTTTTACACCGCACTATACCGTACTTACGAACGCATGATCAACATTAGCGAGGATGGTAAATATTACAGCGCTTACGACCATCAGGTACACGAATCGGACCGGAACTTTTATGTTGACGACTGGGTGTGGGATACCTACCTCGTTCATCACCCTTTGCGGATGATTATCGATACAAAAAAGGAGAGTGACATGCTCGAATCGTATGTAAAAATGTATGAACAAAGTGGCTGGATGCCACAGTTCCCGATACTTTACACAGATAATCCAGCGATGCACGGCTTTCATTCAACAATCGTTTTTCTCGATGCCTATCGTAAAAATATTCGCGATTTTGATGTTCAAAAAGCATACGAAGGAATCAGGAAAAATGCCACCGACGCCACAATGCTTCCCTGGCGAAACGGTCCAAAAACACCTCTCGATGACTTTTATCGTGAAAAGGGATTTTTCCCCGCGCTGGCTCCCGGTGAAACGGAAACTTACCCCGAAGTACATGATTTTGAGAAAAGACAAAGTGTGGCAATTACCCTTGCTCATAGTTACGATGACTGGGCTTTGGGACAAATGGCAAAAGAATTGGGAAAAGAAGATGATTACAAATATTTTAACGCTCGAGGTGCCAACTATCGCAACCTCTACAATCCTGAAACAAAACTGATGTGGCCCAAGAATGAAAAAGGTGAGTGGCTCGATATTGACCCAAAATTTGATGGTGGTCCCGGGGGGCGCGATTATTATGATGAAAACAACGCATACACCTATCAATGGCATGTTCAACAGGATATTCATGGCTTGATAAAACTGATGGGTGGCCGTGAGGAATTTACAAAAACACTTGACCAGCTTTACCGCGAACCGCTTGGCCGCAGTAAATATGCTTTCTATGCTAAATTCCCCGATGCCACAGGAAATGTGGGCCAATTTTCAATGGGAAATGAACCAAGTTTCCACATTCCATATTTATATAATTATGCCGGAGAACCGTGGAAAACCCAAAAAAGGATTCGTTTTCTTTTAGATGTTTGGTATAAAGACAATATTTTTGGTATTCCAGGTGATGAAGATGGTGGTGGAATGAGTGCTTTCGTAGTATTTTCATCTATGGGATTCTATCCGGTAACACCCGGTTTGCCCATTTACACAATTGGAAGTCCGGTTTTTGAGGAAGTTAAAATCAGTCTTGAAAATGGCAAAACTTTCACGTTAATAGCCAATAAATGTTCGGTTGTGAATAAATATATTCAATCGGCAAAACTGAATGGCCAGCCATTGTCAAAAACATGGTTTACGCACGATGAACTGATGAACGGCGCAACACTTGAACTGGAAATGGGTCCAAAACCAAACAAACAATGGGGCTCTGCACCTGAAGATGCGCCGCCTTCGGCACTTGAATTATAATTTGAACCACTTAGGCACATAGGAGTCACATAGGTCAATTTGTTCTTATGTTCCTATGTGGTTTACAAAATAATAAAGATTATCTATACAAAAAACGAAAACAAAATGAAACAAACAAAACTATTCTTACTAATTGCGGCCACCATGTTTTTGCTTGCTGCCTGCACCCCGAAGAAAGATTTTAAAACCGATGTTGACACAAAACTTAAACCCTGGACAAACCTCGATTTTTACAACGATCCTTCCAACTTTCAATTTGCCATAGTTTCTGACCGAAATGGCGGGATGCGGCAGGGTATATTCGAAAAAGGGGTTGAAAAAATCAACCTTGTTATGCCCGAATTTGTAATGTGTGTAGGCGACCTGATTAATGGTTATACAGAAGATACAACTGTAATTGCACAACAGTGGGACGAAATGAACCAAATTATTTCAGGACTTAAAATGCCGTTTTTCTACCTGCCAGGAAACCACGATATTACAAATAAAGTGATGCAAAAAGAGTGGGAAAAACGTTACGGCAAACGTTATTACAGTTTCAATTACAAAAATGTTTTGTTTTTGGTACTCGACAGCAACGATGACGACGAATACAACCTTACTCGCGAACAAACTGATTTCGCTTTGAAAGCTTTAAAAGAAAATGATGGTGTTCGCTGGACTTTTATTTTTATGCACCACCCCATTTGGACATACGATACTGGCGGCCGTTTTCAGGAAATCCAGACTGCTTTGCAAAATCGCAAATACAGCGTTTTTGCTGGCCACGAACACCGATACCGCCACGAAGAAATAAACAATGCGAATTACTATGTGCTGGCAACAACGGGCGCTGGTTCTGCCTTGCTTGGCGAACCATTCGGGCAGTTCGATCATATTTCGTGGATTACCATGAACAACAACGGACCAGTGATGGCGAATCTGAAACTCGATGGCATATTGCCACATGATGTGGCCACCGCAAAAACCCGTGCCATGGCCGAACCGCTGATAGCGAACTCGAAAATGGAATATTTTATGGTTTGCAATTCAGGAACAAAATTTACAAATGGCACGCTATATCTCAGTTTCACAAATCCTTCGGAAACCGATATGATTTTGAATCTTAATATGTATCACCACCACCAACTTCAAATTGAAACACCTCCGGCGGAAATCACAATCCCGGCAGGTGGCGAAAAACAAGTGGAAATTGCATTCCGTTCGTCCAAACCACTTGATTACGATAAAATAGATTTGATTAGTACTGAATGGGAAATCAAATATGATGGCTTTGAAAACCAGAATTTTGCGTTACAGGGAAAATCGCAATTTGCGGTTCAGCCTTCCAAATCGGAGATTATTGAAAAAAATTAGGTGAAGCGTTGAGTTTATCAGTATTATTTTTGAACCACATAAGGCACATAAGAACACATAGAACTATGTGACCTTATGTGGCTATAAAACAATAGTTATCTTTAGCCAAAACATAAAAACCATGCAAATCCAAGTAATAAAAGGAAACGGGGAAACGGCTTTTTTCGATATAGAAAAATTGAAAAAGGCGTTGCAAAATGCGGGTGCCGGAACAGGGGAACAGGAAAGGATTGCCCAGGCAGTTGAAGGCAAAATTTACAACGGCATCACCACCCGGGAAATCTATCAAACTGCGTTCGATTTGTTGAAAATGGAATCGCATAAAATAGCTGGACGGTACCGGCTAAAAAATGCCATCATGGAACTTGGACCAACTGGTTTTCCGTTTGAAATATTTGTAGGAAAGATATTTGAAACCTTGGGTTATGAGGTTAAAACCGGTGTTTTTGTGCAAGGAAAATGCATTCAGCATGAAGTTGATGTGGTGGCACGCAAACCGGGTGAAATGATAATGATTGAATGTAAATTCCACACTGACAACCGAACAAAAAGTAATGTGCAGGTGCCGCTTTATATTCAGTCGAGATTCCTCGATGTTAAAGCTTCCTGGGAAGTACAATACGGAAAAGAGTTCAAATATCGCGGCGGCGTTGTAACCAATACCCGTTTTAGTGAAGATGCCGAAAATTACGGAAAATGTGCCGGGTTACTGATAATTTCATGGGATTATCCGGCAGATGGAAGTTTAAAAAGCCTGATTGATAAATCTGGCTTGCACCCCGTTACTTCATTGATTTCCCTAACAAAAAAAGACAAACAATACTTGATTGAAAAAGGCATTATTTTATGCAGCCAGTTGAATGAAAACAAGCATGTTTTGCAAGAAATGAGAATGACCGAATTCCAAATCAAAAAAATAATAAGAGAAGCTGAGAATTTAATTACTAAATAACTGGACTACCTGATTTTATTGGCATCTACAATCACATGTTTTATCGATTTTTGGGTTTCACCAGTCCTCGAAGAATACGTGATATGCAGCAATCCATCAGCAGTTTGAATAAGGCAAGGATAAGAATAGCTTCCCCCACCCTGTTTGTTGTCATTTTCGAGGTATTCTTTCCATTTCCAGGTTTCGCCTTCATCATCCGAAAGCATTAAAACCAGTCGATACCGGCCATCGTTAATATCATTCCCAACAAATGCCCAGCGACCATCTTTGAGTTTCAACAGTTCGACACTGGCTTCGTTGGGGATTTCAGTTTTAACCGAGTAACTCCAGCTTTCTCCGTTGTCTTTTGAAATGCTTTTTTGCACCCTCTCCGGAGCATCACCACTGTCGCGCATGTAAGCCACAATATCACCATTTTTGCGAACGGCAAGCGCTGGTTGTATTGGTCCGCGGCCCACAATTGGTTTTGAAGCTTTCCAGGTTTCGCCGTCATCATCAGAAATGGCACAAATAGAAAGGTTGTAACCATCAGAATAAAGCGGCAAAATGATTCTACCACTGATTAAAATCAGTGGTTTTATGCGTGTCATCCAGCCTATGCTGCGTTTCACTTTATCCTTGCTTGCTTCCTTTATCAAATCATCGTATTTTGGCGCGTATCCTGCCCAACCATGCTCCAATTCAGGCATTTCATTAAATTTTTGAGTGATTTCTTCTTCAAACTCATTTCCGGGTTTTATCAAAATGTTGTCTTGCCACTCCCACACCGGCGGTCCTGAATTATTATAATTGGTTGAAGTCCGGGTTCGAAGAATTGAACCTTCCCACTGGTTGCCCTGAACGGCAATCCAAACAAGAAAAAGTTTTCCTTTATTATTCAGAAATACAACAGGATTGCAATCGGGCAAACCCGGTGTGTCGGCAGCCACAAAAGGTTTGCTCCATGTTGCTTTACCCTTTTCAAGTCGTGCGCCCATAATCCGCACATCATCGGCAGTGCGTTCACCGCTGCCCTGAAACCAAACAGCCAGAAAATCGCCGTTGGACAATGCCACAATGCTACTTCCGTGCGAATGCTCTTGTTGTGGTGTAAAAATAAACTCCTCTTTAACGATGGAATTAAAACTATTTTTCTGTTGGGCAAAAACCGATAAAGTTGTCAGTAAAACCAGGAAAAACAAAATATTTCTCATACAGATTTTTTTAAAAAGGTCAATAACGGATTATCTTATCATGTCATTATTGAACCCCGTCCGGGTTCCATTTTTTATTCCTTTTTTACCCCGTATTTCATACGTGACTATTCAAATTTAACCAATTTGTGGTTTTAATTTTTCCTCACATAAAACGAAACCCACAATAAGTAAAGCAAACATGCGCCAATTACCAGAACACTTGCCAATGGAGAAACCATTGTACTTACAAAGCCCATTACAAGTGGGATAACGGCACCACCTGAAACCGCCATTATAAGCAAACCTGAAATTTCGTTGGCACGGTCGGGCATTTTTGCAAGGGAAAGCGAGAAAATGATAGGAAACATATTTCCAACACCAAAACCAATAATAAAAATGGAAACAAGCGCAACAGTGAAAGTGGGGGAAACAAACACCCCGGCAACACCAATAAGAGAAGTTAATGCAGTGAGAAGCAAAAATACACGCGGTTTTATCCAGTTCAAGATGATGGCGCCAATCAAACGCGAAATAGTTTCGCCTGCAAAAAACGCGCTGATTCCCCATGCTGCCATTTCCATTGTAATGCCATATTTTGAAATAAGAATGTTCGAAATATTCGTATTTGTTGCCACTTCAACGCCAACTATCAGAAAAATAGACAAAGCCATAAAAGCAATAAACCTGTTTTTTAACAAACCAAAACAGGAAGCAAAAGTTGCAGGTTTTCTATCGGGTTTCGACTCAACAATTGGAGTTATTAAAAGCCAGAGCGCACCAAGAAGTGAAGTGATTCCATATATCGCCAAAACCAATCGCCAGTCGCCAAAACGTGAGGCCACAAATGCTGCAATCAACGGTCCTGAAAAAGAAATAATCGCTTTCACAAACTGCGAAGTACTCATATAACTGGCCAGTTTTTGGGCTGGTGAAACATCCTGCAACAATGGGTTGGCAGAGACCTGTATGATTGTATTACCAATTCCGAGCAGAATGAAAGAAGCAAACATCATAGCAAAGGAGTAATTTACAAAAGGCAAACCCAAACCAACTGCCTGAATTACCATCCCAATCATCAGCATATTCTTTTTACCATATTTGTCTTGTAAAACTCCTGCCGGTACCGACAAAATGAAAAACCACAGCAAAACCATCATTGGCAAAAACTGCGCAACAAAGTTTGTCAATTCGAAATCAAGTTGGATGAAACCCGTTGCAACGCCGATTATATCGACAAATCCCATAACGATAAATGAAAAGAATGCCGGAAGCAGTTTGTTCCAGTTGGCTTGTTTTGTTGTCATTGATTTAGTTTTTTAAAAGTTTATAAATTGTTTTGTTGATTTGCGAAAAAATTACGTTTTAAATATATCCAAATATGGCGGAAATCAATATTTATTTATTTTTTTATTACGAATGAATCAGCCACTTCATTATTCGAATCGATGGCTGTATAGATAAGATTATCTCCTTCGATTTTTATGTATTGATAATACTGACCGTCAGGATATTGGACTTCAGCATATGGTTCCTCTTTTATTCCAGGCGTTTTGGAAGGAATCGCAATTGATATAATATAAGCAGTTCCATCATTATACGAATCAACAACTTCACCTCCTTTCATTGGTTTCGAACGCATGTAATAATGAATGTGCCCGCCAAAAACCATATCAACATGATACTTGTCAAAAAGCGGCACCCATGCTTTTTGTATGTCGTAATACGGTTCTTCCCAATTGTAAGGTGGAAAATGAAAGACTGCTATTTTCCAGGTTGCGCTTGTGTTTTTTAGTTCTTGTTCAATCCAGTCTGTTTGCGCATCCACAGAAGAAGTTGCGTCAATCATCAGAAACAGGGCATTTTTGTAGGTAAAAGAGTAGGTTTGTTCCTTATTAACGCCATCGGGTCCGTTTTTTGGGTAGCTGAAAAACTCGCGGTACATCAAAGCGCCCAGTCCAGAGCGGTTGTCGTGGTTTCCGGGAACACACATAAGTGGTTTACGTGAAATCACATAAGCGGGATAATGAAGCAAATCATCCCACTGGTTGCGGTATAATCCATCACTTACCAAATCGCCGGCAATTGTATAAAATGCGGCATCAGGATGCGCTGAGTCGGCACGGTTAAAAAGCTCTCCAAATTTAGGGGAGTAATGGGTGTCGCCAAACCAAACAAACGAAAATGAATCGGTTGCCGACTGGGTTGTAAATGAGTATTTTTCCTTCCAATTTTCGTCAGGAGAAATCTGATATTCATAGTCTGTACCCGGTTTTAATCCTGAAAGATGGACTGTAAACCGATTGATAAACCTGTCATTCATTAGCAATAAATCTTCCATCCGGTATTTTTCTGCTTCAGTTGAAAAAACAACGGAAGAGCCTTTTTCGCGGTAATCTAAAATCCCGGAAGAAACCGTGGTATCCGTGCGCCATTGAATATCCATTGTGGTTGCGGGGTCGTTGCTCCAGGTAAGCATCACCTGGTCGGGTTGAGCTGAAGATGGATAATTTGTTTTACGGAAAGCCCTTACCAAATGCGTTTCGGTACCGCGGCCACGAATAGTTGTGAGCAGTTTCTGTCCTTTCAATTCGTCAGGCACATCGGTTAGAACCAGCTCGTCCCAGTCGTGATAAGTAAATGCGCCATTTTTCAATTCGCCCACAAACTGGTTTTTAGGGAAAAAGTTGCTTAGCACTAGTTCATCCTTTTCGTTTTGGGGCTTTACCGAAACAAAATAATGAAGCGAATAATTTTCAAAACCGTTGATTCCCAACCCCACCCGACCGGCAGGAAACGATTTTTGCCAGACTTCATATTCTGTCATTTCGTTTTTAACAGTCAGACCGCTTTTCGAAAAACCATTATTTTCGAGCCAAAACGGAATAATTTCCTGCTTTACACTTCTAAAAACTGAAACTACAACCGGCACATTTACATCGAACATCCAGTGTTTGGCGGCAAGAACATTAATATCATCTTCTGACAACAACGACATTACCTGATTATAATCTAACTTTTCCAGCTCCTGTTCACTTTTTGTCTGGTATAAATTTGTTATTACCCGATTCATGATAGATTTTACTGACTCTTCATTTTTTGAACAGGAAAACAATGCTGATACAAAAAGAATAAGCATTGTGTTTCGCAGAATTTTTGAGAATTTAATTTGTTTCATTGGTATATAACTTTGTTTCTATTTTTTCTTTTGCGCCCGGCTTTAGCCTGGCGAGGTGAATTTTCTGTTTTTTTTTCGCTTTAGCATTTAATATTAAAGGCTAAAGCCAGGCTGTTTGAGACATTTAAATATCACCGGGCTGAAGCCCCGGTGCAAAACCACTTTAGCTTTATTCATCATCATTTCATTTATTTTCTAATTCCATTTGTCTGTAAAAGGTTTCAACATTTGTTTGCCCGGACTCAGCAAAATGAGTAATCCCTTCGCGTTTAACAATCATTTTAAAACGGTCATAAGTACCATCGTAAATGGCTTCGAGCGGGGCAATTTTACATTTCAGGTACATTACAGGCAACCTTGCCATTTCAACCCTGTGCCTGGTTTCCTCATTGTCGGCAACACGTTCAGCTTTATCAAATATTTTATCAGCTTCGCTCACAAAATCGCCCGAAAATAAAACATCATCCGGGCGTAAACCTAAATGAATATGTGTTTCAGGAGTCAGCCTTCCATGCAGAAAATCAAAATAAGCCCTAACATATTGCCCGCTGCGACCGTAATACCCCGACATAAAATCATTGATAACTTCATCCACATCAATGTCAACATTCCAAAGTAATTTTGCAATCAGGTAAGACCTCAATTCGGCAAACTCCCCGCCCCTGCTCTGGTACGCAGCCTGTTCCATAATTCCGATGGCTTTATTATCGCGAAAGGTTTTTATGTTTTGCTGAAGAACTTTAAAATTTGGATATGGCATAATGTAATGACTAAAATTGACAACGTAATCCCAAATATACATGTGTGGTGCAATGGCCGACCAGCCTTCCAAATCCGCAAGAAAATCCTGATTTTGGCTACAACTTTGAAAATCGTGTGCAAAACAACATTCAATACTGCAAAAACGTACAACCACATTTTCGCGGGGAACAATATTTGCCGGTGGTTTACGTGTGTATTGATAAGCCAGTGTGCCAACATATTTATCGGGAAACTCATCTTTAATCCTGTCGGCAACCTGGTTTACAAACCAAATAACCGGGCCCGATTCGCTCCCCTCTTTTTTTACTATGGCCTGGCATTTATTGCACTGACAAGGATTCCGCCAGTCGTTTTGAGAAACAGAATAAATCAGATAATTAGGATTTTCTCTGATTGTTTCCTTTAAACGTTCGGTGATAATATCTAAAACATCAGGATTTGTCAAACAAAGTTGTGCATGGTCGTGAATGCGTTCCCCATCAATTAAACTGTAATATTCCGGATGCTTGTCATAGAATTCTTCAGGAGGCATAAACGGATAAAAAGTGTGCACCATCCAGTAACTTTCAACCCCTCCATGCTGGTCTCGAAAAGCCATAGATCCGTTAATTTTATTACGGGCAGCCCAGTCGGGATTAAAAGCTTCGTAATAAAAATCATTACGCACCTGTATTGAGGGGGATTCAGAATGATTCAGGTATGTGAATTCATATTTATCGCGCGAAGGAATTACTGTCACTGAAGGCGTGTACCAGCGACAACCCAGTTCATTCTCCAAAAACGAAAAAACAGCATACATCGATCCTCTTTTCCTTCCACCCCAAAGCAAAATATTTGACCCCGAATTTTCATAAACACAGGTTTCATTATTATCGTCAGGCTTTTGGGTATCGCCAGGCAGAAGCGCTGAAGAGTGGCGGTTGAACCCAATAATTATTTCGTGATTTTCTTTCTCTGTTTCATCAGTTCTTATTGGAAATTCAACCCCGCTAATTTCAAACAACCATCGCTGAAGTTCCTGTGCAGCCCAGCGCTCACCTTCCAGCGATTCGGTGCCAAGCACAATTGAATAATCAGTTTTCCCCTTTTCGAAAAGAACATGCTTTTCGGGCACTCCTGATGCAAAATTGATCTCATTTGTCCAGAATGATCCATCGGTTAACTTTGCTTTTATTTTCAGAAAATACTTTTGATAACCGTCCTTACCGACGGGCAAAATCATATCCTTTTTCATGGACCAGGCACCTTCCCAAACAGTATGATTTGTGTTTACATTTTTGATTTCGAGTTGAACAGTTTTAAATATTTTTTGCGAAACTGATTCCTGTTGTAAAAATTGCAAAACCGGAGTTCCGTCCTTATCCGTATTTACCTGAAACAAATCAGTTGAGTTTACAAATTCATTCAAATTAAGCGGAATAAACCGGGTTCCAAATTCCCATTTATTTCCCCGCTCTTCTATTTTCAATAAAATCGTGTTTAACCCTTTTCGAACAGCAACAGGAATAAAATCATCATCAGGCACGAATCCACGCGCTTCGGGACAATCCCATACCTGTTCACCATTAAACCAAAGCCGGCCGCCATCGTTACTTCCCAGCGCCAAAAGTGACAATCCATCAAATTCCGAAACGATTTCGGTATAAGCATACGCTGCAACAAATGATTTTTTTGAAATATTATCATCAAGGTTTATAAGCGAATCCCGACCTTCATATTTTACCCAATGGGCTGAACCTCCTTTAAATTTAATTACTTGCCCATTTTTTACAACAGGGCTTTTTTCGCCACCGTTTTTAAATAGAAAATCTGTTTCAAAATCGGGTAAATGGCGCGTTTCATCGCTGCTTTCGGTGAGCGGAAACGGTCCAGCCAGTGCCCAGTTTTTTATCCACTCGCCAAACAAAAGCTTATTTTCCTGTGCATTTGACTGGAACCAGATCTGCAAAAAGAAAAATATTGTAATACCGATTATTCGTGCTTTCATTTTATGTATTATATAATTGTATCTTTCTCATTCCAAATCCTTTAGTTTTCCAAAGATAACGTTTCGCTTTTCCGTCCGAAAGAAGGTTTTTCTTTTGAGCAACTCTTCTGCGCGAACGGTTTTCTGTTTCAATTTACATCCCGCCTGGGTTGAAAAGGCTGTGTGTAATTTACTAACCCCAGCATTTATGCCGGGGACAACGATATTCTCACAAAGCCTGCTTAACCCGGGCACACCCAATATTTCGCTCCTATGGAGCTGCAGTTCGGAAACTGATTGCAGGTTCCACCAGCTTCTGCAATTGAAACAACCGGTTTATCGGTAGTAATTTTTACTGAAACTTCCTGAAGATAAACATCGTCGCTTTGTGGGTTCCAATGCTTTTCGATTTCACTGTTTAATTTTTGTGCCGAAACCAAAGCAGCACAAAAGATCAGCACAAGGAAAAATGCAGCTATTCTTTTCATTATATTTCGATTATAAATTTCAATAAGCTTTATTTAAAACGTTTTAGCAACGAATTATAAAAAAGTGTTTTTACAAAGAAAACCGCTTTCGGTGCCAATCGCTTCGGTTATTTTATTCAAAAGATAAAGTATATTAACAGTAACTCCAATCATTTTTTGGTAAACCTCGTTTTTCGGGCAAAAAACAAACGGATTTTTACTCTGAAAAAATATATAATTACCATAAGGTTGAAAGTAGAAAATCGCTATATTGCAAGTTCTAAAATCAAAAGCAATTGAACCAAAAGCCACAAATAAAACTTTCTTATGCTGAACACAACCAGGTACAGGTTGTAAAGATTGTTTTTGACTACAACCAGGCTATCATCAATAAAATTAAGGAAACCACAAATGCAAAATGGAGTGCGGGTAATAAGAGCTGGTTAGTCAAGCGCGATGAGTTTAATCTGAAAGTTTTTTTTGAAAACATGAAGGAATTGGCCTGGCTTGATTATTCGGAGTTGAAGAAAGAAAAGAATGACACCGTAGAAACCGAAAAACAACACGCGGTTCTGGTAAAAGGGGAAATACCTGTTGGATATCTGGAAAAACTTGAGCAAATACGGCAAAGTAAAAATACAGTTAAAATATATTGCCATTGCATTGAACAGTTTACCGGCCACTTTAGCGATCGCGATATTAACGGTCTCGAAAAAAATGACATAAATGAATATATCCTGCATTTGATTAAATCGAGGAATATTTCGCCGTCGTACCAGAACCAAATGATAAATGCCATTAAATTTTATTACGAGAAAGTGTTGGGGAGGAAAAAAGAGGTTTATTATATCGATCGGCCAAGAACAGGAGTAAAACTGCCGGAAGTACTGAGCAAGCCCGAGATTGAGAAAATGATAAAAACTACCCATAATTTAAAACACAAAAGTTTGATTTCGATTATGTATTCATGCGGGTTGCGCAGGAGCGAAGCAATCAACCTCAAGCCAAGCGATATTGAATCGGACAGGATGATGGTAAAAATAAGGGATGCAAAAGGGAATAAAGACAGATATGTACCTTTGTCGGCTGGTGTTTTAAAATTAGCGAGGCGTTATTTTCGCGAAAAAAAGCCCAAGGTTTGGCTTTTCCCGGGCGAGAATGGTAAACAGTACAGCGAAACGAGCGTATTAAAAGTTGTGAAAGATGCTGCCAAAAGGGCGGGAATTTTGCGCAGGGTATATCCACACATACTTAGGCACAGTTTTGCTACGCACCATTTAGAGCAAGGAACCGATTTGCGGTACATTCAGATTTGGCTGGGCCACGCCAGTTCAAAAACAACCGAAATTTATACGCATGTATCACAAAACGATTACAATAAATTTAAAAATCCGATTGATGACATTGATTTGGGTGAATAATATTAAAATAGAGGTGCGTTTATCTGCCCAAAATAGACAGATAAACGCACCTAATAGTAACGACAAAGTGGAAATAAACGCAGGTTATTATACAATACGTTGCCATTCATTGTAAAAGACACATTCTACAAATTATGAAACTGTTTCAATTTGATTTTTTATCTTTATCGAAGTAAAAACTATAAAAATGACTAAAGAGACTTCTATAAAATTATTTGAATCAAAAAAGATTAGAGTTCATTGGGATAATGAGAAAGAAAAATGATTTTTCTCAATTATTGATATTATTGAGACATTGACAGGAAGTTCTAATCCTCGAAGATATTGGAGTGATTTAAAACGCAAGTTGATTAAGGAAGGATTTAGTCAGTTGTACGAAATTATCGTACAACTGAAATTAGAATCAGCGGATGGTAAAAAGTATGAGACGGATTGCTCAGATACAGAAGGATTATTAAGAATTATTCAATCGATACCTTCACCCAAAGCAGAGCCATTTAAAATATGGTTAGCAAAAGTTGGATTTGAACGAATTGAAGAAACAGAAGACCCAGAATTGGCATTTGATAGAGCAATGGAAACGTATCTAAAAAAAGGATATTCAACAAACTGGATAAATCAGCGATTAAAAAGCATTGAAGTTCGGAAAGAATTGACAGATGAATGGGAAATAAGAGGAATGAAAAAAGGACAGGAGTATGCCATTCTAACTGATGAAATTACAA
>JBBQPP010000033.1:0-15393 GCA_038217255.1 Bacteroidales bacterium
ATTTTAAGAAAGTAGATCTCATTTTTATAAAATTTTAGATAATTAATAATTTTTCTCCAAAAGAGAAATCCGCATTATTTCCTCGTTTACTGTCGCCAGTAAAGGATTTTGTTTCCTTACTCAAAATCTTACTCCAAGGCCTATTGTAAACCGCATTCCTGCCCAAGGACCATCTATATTTAAGGAAGCGCTATTAGCAGTTACATTCACTGTTTTATCGGTTAATGGAATATCAATACCCTCAAGTTGATTCCTTAAATCATTCTGCTCTTCTGCGTTTAAAGGATGAGAAGATGTGCCGCTAAATTCTCCTTTACCTGAACCGTAATGCGGACCAATGAGACCCATATCAAGCACAACATGTTTGCCTAATGCGCTTTGCACACCAAGCGCCAGTCCAAACGTATTAGCTGCCAGTTTTCCTGACATTTTTATACTTTGCTCTGAATTGTTTTCATCTGTAAAAAACACATTCAAATTATTGGAAGTAAAGGAAGCATACCGGTAAAAAGGGGCAATATAAAATCCGCGCCCAAATCCTTTTTTGCTCAGGTAAAACCTTACTTCCGGCGTAATGGCATAATTGCTGATTTTAAATTCGTCAATTATTTTTTTGGTGTCAGGATCTTGATTATCTACTAATTTTAAAATGGAACTTTTAAAAGGCAGTCCTGTTTCTGGCATCATTCTATACTGAACAGACACTGAAAATTTGCGATTCAATATTCTTTCATATTGAAGTGAATAGCTTTTTAGAAGCAGTGGCGGCAGATTTATTTTTATAAGATTATGAGGTATATTTTGTTTTACTGTATTCAACTTATTTCTAACGTGAACACTATCAACTATTATAATTTGAGTATTCGCAGTGCTGTCGATGGTTGTTGAATCGGTTTGAGCATGGAGGTTCATAGTAATGCTCATGAGCAATACTGTGATGAGACTTTTAATTTTTGAATTCATGATGATGAGCTTAATTGTTTTTTATAATTTTTCTTAAAATGATATTTCAAAAAGATGGACTCTTTGTTCGGTATTCAGACAGGATGGAAGATGGATTATTTCGGGTGTTTAACAAATGGGCGCCACAAACTTACTTTAACCGGCTGCCGGTATTCAGCGTTCTTTTACAGTATTTTATCCCGTTTTTACCCCGTATGTAATTCGGGTATTTTTCACGGTATTTGAAGGGCTTCTCAGATTTGTTCGCCCGGCAAGTTTATTGAAGAGGATGATTGGTAAATGAGAGTAAAAAAATACTCATTTGGAATTATCCTTTACTAAACCATTTCATAATATTTACTTTTAATCCCAAATAAGCATTTATTGTTGGTGTATAGGCAGGAAATAAACCTCTTATTTCTCCGCCGACAGTAATGTTAAGACCCGAAAATTGTTCAGTTACTCTCATTCTAAAAAGATAAAATGGTTTAGTAAGATTATAAGTTATCTTATTGAGCGTTCGTTGGTTTGAACCTGGCTGATAAGTGGAATAGGAATACTCTGAAATTCCTAAATTAGGGTCAAAGTAAAGTTTAAATTTGTCTTCGGCATTTAAAAACATTGGAAAGCCTATACTGAAAAATCCACTTGTTTGTGCGTCAACAACTTTTTGAATCAGAAATCCATTTCCGGATTGAAAAACCGGTGAATTTCCCAAAGGTCTGTTTGTGGTATCACCAAAATTAATGGTGTCAGTCTGGAATTCTGTGGTGGTTGAAGTTCTAAGAGCTTCCAACCGTATTGACAAATAAATATTGAAAAAATCACTTTTTACCTTATTCAAACGGTAGGTAGGATTTACATAATAACTCCATTGATTAGCGGATAGTTTTTTATGATCAACAAAAGTTCTTTGAACATATTTTGTTACCCCATCCATATACGCCCCTGTGTCAATTCGTATATTTTGTGTCCTCACATTTCTATTTGAAGAATCAAAGGTAAAATTCTGAAAATTTGACATTCCTAAAAAACCGCCAATCCTGTTGTCTTTACCGGTGATGTTATTAGCGGTAACTACAAATTCCCCTCCTATACTTTGAAATTTCAAGCCATCAAAAAAATCGAAATTCCCTCCGGTGAAAACTTCAAATGAAAGATTTCTGATCTTTTCTTTTTCTTCTTCTGTGTAGTGTCGCGCATCTTCACTTCCATCGTTTAAGTCTGCTATGAAAATGATATAATCCACCTCTTTATCTTTTTTGCTTTCATCTTTATATTTGAATATTAAATGAAGTTCCTCCTGATTTTCAGTAAAATTATCCGCTTTTATTATTAGCTCAACCTTTCCGGAATATTTATTATCACTTGTTAGTTTGACAGGGCTTTTTGTAGTTAATGAATAATCTTTATCTTTTGTGGCGGAACTTCTTGCATCATCAATTTCAATAGTAACATCACATTCTGTTGTAGCTTTTTCTAAAGTAAATGGTATTGAAATTGGGTTGTCTTGTTTTTCCTCCCGAACATAATAAGGTGAAGGGTTGTCAAATTTCAAATCCTGGCTATGAGCAGAGAAACCAAACGAAACTTGCATTAAAATAAAAAATACTTTTTTCATACTCTCGATTTTTAATTTTTAATTTATCCGTGATACTTATTCAAGTAGAATTATCAAAAAAATTGACCAAAAGTTATTTCCACCTATTGAATTGCTGAAAATGATTTCTACAAATCGGATTTTAAATTCTCTATTCCTTCAGTTGATTTGTACAAATAAATTTTAATATTTTAATATTTAATGATTATTTAATTTGGAGGTTAAAATTTTTTGAAAGAATTCTCGTATTTTTTTGCAAATATTAAGGCATCCAGTTTTCGTGCAGCCATGTTGAAGTTTCCGGTTTCAAGCCGTTTGAAGACCATGTTTCACCAACATTCAAGACAATAATTCTATCGCCACCAGGCATATTAAGTTCGTTGATCTCATCTCGTATTAATGCTCAGTTCTTTTCTGAATTTACAAACCAGATACGTGAACCTGCCTGTGCAAATCCTTTGAAGGTTTCCAGATAATTGATCAATTTATCGTATTGATGCCCGGATCATTAAGGTCGTAGTAAACGCATATTGTATTCATAAAAAAAGAATTTAAGGTTGATAATTATTGTTTGCTCTCTCCAATTACAGTGTATGTATAAGTGGGACCGCCTGTAGCGGGCGAAATAGAACAGCCTAAGTACGTTTTACCACCTGCTGCAACGGAAACCGCTTTTTGAAATTCCTCGCTTCCCTTTCCGGGTGTAAAGGCGACTACTTTTACTGTCGCGGTGTATGCGGCGCTTGCATCGGAATTTTGAACGTACTTGTCAACACCAAACGTATTGCACTTACCACCGTCCACAATTGAGTTTATAAATTTTTGATGTCTGGCCAAATGAAATTGATTTGCCGGATATACTTTCCCGATTTCGGGCGAGGCCATCAATAAAATAATTGCCGTAGCAAAAGCTGAGATTTGATAATGTAAAGTCATGATTTTTAATTTTAAGATGTTAATAATTCATTTCCAAATGCTCCTATTAGCGTCTCGCCAACAATTTTGTTTTTTTATATAATCAATAATTTCTGTGTGCAGAAGGCACAGCAGTATAGTTATAAAATAATCCATAAACCTCACAAACATCTCAGGCCTTCGGCACTCTACTCACAGAGTTTAGTTTCCTTGTTTTCCTTTTTCTGATCTTAACTTTTAACTTTATGATTCTTTAAACCGCCTCTCATTTTTTAGTAAACGTATCGGCCCTGCACCCTCAAAAACAATATCCATTTTATGGCTATTTTTTCATGTTCAATTACCCGTTTCTTATTTGCGTAACAAATTTACTTTGCCCGGTTACCCATTCTCAGCGTTCTTTTACGGTGTTTTCTCGAGGGTTTTTCACATAACAATTAGGAGGTTTTCCCCGGTATAAGAACTCCATATTTTCGGATATGAATTTGGATGATTAAAAAAGCCTTTGACATTTTTAATAGAACAATGGACACTCAAAAATTATAGGAAGATTTTTAAACAGGATTGGAATGATAAATGCAATCAATTCAGCAATGGATACAATCAAATGATTGAAATAATCAGGGTCAAAAGTATTCTCTACATGAATTAAAAAAAATAGCCATTTATGGCTATTCCTTTTTATCTTGTACTATCATTCAGAAATTCCAAAATGAATCTAAAATCAAACACTTACGAGCAATTCTTAAATTCTGCACAAAATGCTCCTACAACCTTCTTGAATGAAAAAGCTGAAGCAATAATTGAAAACTTCCGGCCCGCTAAACAAACTATTTCCCACTATGCGCCAATAACTTTTTTGCTGGATTATTCAACAAAAAAATATATTTATGTGAATGAGTCCTGCTTTGACTTGCTTGGCTACACGGCTAACTATTTTTTAGAAACCGGCCTTGAAGAATATTTAAGCAAATGGCATCCGGCAGATTTTGAAATAATAAGTACAAAGATTTTTCCTGACTCAATGGCTTTTTTAAAAACTATAAATGCAGAACAATACAACGATTATATATTTTCCTATAATTATCGCATGAAAAATGCAAGAGATGAATACGTTACCGTTTTACAACGCTTTTCTTATATTCCAGGTCTTGTATCGGAAAACCCTTCCGGAGTGATAGGAGTTGTCTTTGATATTACGCATTTTAAAAATGACAAAAGCATTGTACATACCATTGAAAGAACGGAAAACCATAATGGAAGGGTTAATGAACTTGTATTTAAAAAAGTACATCCTGTTTACGAAATTACCAGGACGCAATTTTTGAGTAAAAGAGAACTCGAAATTCTAAAATTCATCTCGAAGGGATTAAGCAGCAAGCAGGTCGCTGGTGAAATGAGTTTGAGCATTAACACCGTGAATAACCATCGGAAAAATATGTTGTCGAAGATCGGATGTAAAAGTTCCTCCGAGTTAACGAACTATGCTATTAAGCGGGGCTTGCTATTGTAAGCATTTCGGTTGCGTATTCAGAAATAATGGGATCAATTGCTTCTGGTTTATCAATATTTACCCAATGGCCTGCACCTGGCAATTTATAAATTTGATTTTGCCATACCCTGAAAGGTAAATTATCAAGATAATTAATATTGATCAATTTGTCTTCGCATCCGAATATGGTGCACACAGGAATGTTTAATTTATTTAATGCCAATATTTCATTAGAGATTTTCCCTTCACCCGCAGCTTTAAATAAAGCAGGTTTAAAATCAAGACTGACTTGTAAATAAGCGTTCATTAAATTTTGAACATCTTCTTCCGTAGCTAAAATTAATTCATTGGTGAACCATTCTTTTATAATTTCATTATCTGTTTCATTGTAGAATAATATTGATGGAGTATCAGTTTGAGCAAATACTTTCTCCATTCCATAACCCTCGCCCATTACACTGCTTCCTATAAGTACAATCCCGTTTGGCTTAAGACCAAAGTTCAACATTTCTGCGATCACGTTTGTTCCGTAAGAAAATCCAACTAATAAAAATGGATGAGAACCCGCAATTTCCTTGATAGCTTTTGACAATAATATCGCTGTACCTGTAGGGCTATAATAAGTCATTGGATTGTCACTAAAGGATGAAGACCCATGTCCTGGCAGATCAATCGCTATCAGTCGGAAGCCCGACAATTTCGGGGCGTTAAATTGTTTTGTCCACATTCGTGAAGAACCAGAATTGCCATGAATAAAAAAAATAAGCCGGTTAGAATTTTTATTTTTTTCTATACAAGCAATTTTACAATTGTCAATTTCTACAAATTGAATTTCGGAATTAGGGATCATTTTTTATTTTAAAGGAATCATAAATATAAAAGTTATTTTTTTAAAATCGGAGATCAGAAAACGCACTCCTTGTCACTCGTTTGTTTTTGAAAAAACATACTCAAACTGACAACCTTAAAATTTAAATTGAAATCAAATAAAAAGATTGTTCATGTCGTGTCCTCATAAAGACTGTTCTGCCTTCGTTTGGGTCCTCAGTAACCATTCTTAAAGATTTTAACAACCAGTCATAGGTCGGAAGGCCTCCTTCTATTATAAATGTGACAATTTAATTGTTTGCCTGTTTTTTAGTTAAACGACTGTTTTAAAGACCTTTTAAAATAATTAAAATATGTTGCCTATAACTTTTGTTATGTTAAATAGAATGAAATTGTGGTTGTTGAGTTACTAAATAATTTCCGTTCCGATTATAGCTTTGATATTAACACTTTCATCATTTGGTCAAAAGAAAGTCTTTTTGAGATTGAAGATTTTTCCATTTAACTGGAAATTCTTTTCTTACATATCCAACAAGTGAAATTATTAATACAATTTTACGGTTCACTAAATTATCTGGAATTCCTAAATTGAAATTGCCTGATGTGTCTGTAGAAGCAGCTATAACTGTTCCCTTAATCACTACTATTGCGGCGGGAAGAGGCTCTTTAGTCTGACTGTCGACAACCTTACCTTCGATTTTATTTATTGAAGTATCTACGGAACTCCTACCTAATTCTCGCGATTTCTTTTTAGTAGTCAGCATTTGAACTTTTATCAGTTTATTCTGGACTTGTCGTCCAACAGCTGTGGACGTTTGTGATAGAGCAAGGAATAAAAACGCACCGAGTAATTTTAGAAAAAAGGAATAGTCGATTTTAGTGAATTTCATTATCTTCTTTTTAATTGGTCAATAGTTTTTTATTGAAAGAGCCGCTTAACTCAGCCATTGTTTGCAGAAGTCACTAATCTCTTTTGTATTTGTAGGTCGCTAATTTGTATCTTCTATCACCAATTACTGTATATTCTTTCTTTACTCTTCCCTTGCTGTCATAAGTATAATTGTAAAACTGATTGTCGCTATATGGTGCACCCGCAACAACAACTTTGGAATCAGATTCCGGAATTCTTTTCACTATCCTATGTTTTAATTTGCCATTTGGATAATATTCAAAATTACTTATCTCCCTATTGTTATTATTATCTATAAGTTCTTTTTTTATTAGCAAGTTATTTTGATAGTATAGAATGTAAGTTTCATCATTATGAGTATTATTTTTTTTGTTTTGTGAATAATAATATGAAATTTTCTGATACGTCAAGATAGCGTCACCAACATTTTTTATTAGCTTATAAATTATCGAATCTTTGTCGGAGAAAATGCATTTTTCAAATTCTATACTATTGTTAATATAGAAGTATTCATAATTGGTTGTGTCAAATTTGTTAGATATGTCAACATCATAAATAATTATACTACTGATGATATCATTTTTGTGGTTGTAGCGGTAAATAATTTTTTCTAAAAGTTTTTTCTTTTTAAACCTGCTTCTCTCAATGGTTCTTCCTAAAGAATCAAGTTTTTCAAAACTTCGAAACCCATTTTTACCATATTTACCTTCTATAGAGTTTATACCAGGGTAAAAATTTTTTTCATACAAAATTTGTCCCTTTGAGATTAAGGCAAATAATATAATGGTCAAAGTTGCAAATGTCTGTTTCATAATTTCTGCGAATGTTGGTGTCTGGCGTGCCTTAGAATCCGTAGTTGCATATTTTTGAAATTAAAACTTATACCCCAAGGAAAGTTGAAAGAATCCTAAATGATATTCAGTCTGGTCATCTGTGCTTCTCTTTTTGTAGAGGTTGCTAAGCATCCGATTATATCTTGCGTCTATAAAAAAACTGTTCGCATAAAAGGTAATGCCTCCCAAAAATCCTGACTGGAACTTAACTATTTCGTCTGATATATTAAAGGAAGGATTCGTGCCGAAATCTCTCATAACCTTTTGACTAAAATAAAAATTGTAATTAGCAGAAGCGCCAGCATTTACACTCACGCTGGGGATAATTGAGTAAGACAGTTGAACCGGTAATGAAATTTGATGTAGTGATAAGTCTATTGCATTTACGTCTCCACCTGATGATGGATTAAATTTCAATGAAGACCTATGTAAATTGTATAATGGTTCAACTTGTAACTTTGTCTTTTTAAATATTGGAATATTAATAATACCTCCTGCAACAAGTCCTATTCCGTAATATTCAGTTCGATTTTGCAATGGCGGGAGAATTGCAATCTTCCCGATATTAAGTCCAGCCTTGATACCATAGTTAACTGATTCCTTTTGAGCAATTGCTTCACTTGTGATTATAGTGATAACAATAAGTAGCAGAGTTTGTTTCATCGTTTTAGTTATGTCAGGATTATTAGTATTTTACAAGATGTTGTTGGAAAATGGAAGCTTACGTTTACGCATTGGCGTTAGCTGCTGTTTCAGTTTAATTTCTTCTCATAATATATTCACCCTTAGGTTCGATTAAGTATGGTTTTCCCTTGACCATTTTTATTTCTTTAAGACCATAAGCTGTAAAATAAAAGTGACCTATGTATGTTTGGTCTTTGCTTTTTATTTTTACATCTTTGAGCATGCAATACTTTTCAGTTGGGACAATTGAAACAATATAGTCAGATGTTTTTGTTTTGAAAGGAAGTCCACCTACACCGTTATTAATAGATACCAATCTTATCTGAATATTTTGATTGATTGAAACTTTTATAGAGTCAAGTATTTTTTCGGCTGAACTTGTAGATTCCCAGTTTCTTGAAATTTGAAATCCATCGTTGTCAATTCTTAGCAAAATGGATTGAAAATACTTTTTACCATCAATTACAAAGTCATACACACCGTTCTTTAAAAGATAAAATCCCTTAGGCTGATATTCAGGGGTAATATTCGGATTAGTTTCTTGTGCTTGTTTACTAATAAACTGTATTGCGTAACAGGTGCTATCAATATTTTTGTCTTGTCCATATGAATGAGCCGATAGAACTAATAGGAAAAAAAATATTGTTCGTTTCATCTTAAAATTCCTTTTGTGAATAGCAGGTAACGGTTAAGGCTTGGATGGGCTGGTATTCAATGAACTTTCCGCCCGAACGTCAGCCTATTGAAAAACTGTAGCCGAAGATAAATACAAAAAGCCGATTTTTGTTCGTCTGCTGGAACTATTACTGATAGAGAACTGTAGCTCACTGTTATTCCTTCAGCCAGCCTATTGCCAAACCAATGTTGGTGGAAGTTTGATTTCCTTTCGTAGTTCGTCATTTATGTTTTCTTTTGTCAAGCCAACTGCTTTTAATGTATCAAACACATTCTTCTTGCTCCTAAAAAGGTCAAACAATTTTTCTTTTCCATAAATCCTTAAAGTCCTTTCACAAACCAATGCAGCAATAACATAAGGAACTGGCGTTTCGTGTTCAAAGTACAATCTTTCAAAAGGGTCACCTACATGTTCTTCAATTTGAAAGGTTGGATTCTCTTCAAGAAATTTCTCGAGTTTATTTCTCTGCCATAAGTAACCATATTTACCACTCCCACCAACATACGTAGCAAACCCTTCATTAAAAAAAGGATTAATTGAAGGGAAAAGTTTGAACATATACAAATGTGCAATTTCATGTGTATAATATTCTGAATTATTTCCTGAAATAACAATGTCTTTAGCCTGATTAAAGCCGCCAGATGTGTCAATATACATCATCGGATTATAATCAAATCCTTTTAATTCAAATACTTCTTTTGGTGTTGTACATGAATAATATGTTATCGGGATTGGCTTTGTATTTAAGAATTTACACAGCTTGGTGATGTCTTCTTTTTGCCTTATTACATCTCCCTTGTTTATTTTTTTACAAGGGGAAATTTTATACGTGATACTTGCCTCTGTAAAACCTTTCCAAGATTGTGTTATATAGTTTAAATACTTACTAAAAACAATATTATTTTTTTCATGGGTTGCAACAATATTATAAATATATCTTAGCAGATTATCGTTGGTTTTATCATTATGCCCGATGAAAGCCAGCTTTATGATTTTTTTATTTTTTCTATTTGTTGGGATGATTTCCATTAAAGAAGGCTCGTAAAAAAATCTTCCTAATCTTCCGCTTTCAATATCCTGAAGTTCAAAATACGGATAAATATATTTTTCAAAATCTGATTTTGCCCAATATTTATTTTCGGTATTAGAACTGTCTTTTGATTTTAAAAAAAGTTTAAGTGTTGTGATGATTTGCTGATTTAATGAATCCTTTTGGTTAACTCCGGGTGAAATTGTCAAACGAAGAGTGTCACCTGGATTACTTTGTGAATAACAAGTCAGAGAAACAAAAACAAGAATTGTCAAACTGATTTTTTTCATAATGATGTTTGTGTCTAAAGAATTTCCACCAACGTTTAGGGCTTGCTGCTGCGCTGGTATTCAATGAACTTTTCGCCCGAACGTCAGCCGAGTAGCGAACCCGAAGCCGAAGATAATTACAAAAGTTGAACAATGAATTTTCAGCCCGGAACTACAGATGAATAGCGAACAAAAGATGATGTTTATTTCTTCAGCCAGCGTAGAAGCAAACCCACTGTTATAGGGCGTTTTTCTATTCGTCGATGTCTTCAAATGTCAATTCGTTTTTTGTTTTACTTATCGAAATTCGTCTAAATGTCGGTGCATAACCTTTTCTTCCACTTGGCTGGAAATATTCCCTTACATAGGAATTTTCTGTTTCATAGTTTTGTGTCACTTTTGGTCCAAAATATCTTTTGTCAGAAAGATAAAGCATTTCGTCAATGGAAGAATTGTCCGTCTTAAAATTGTCAGAACTTTTTATCTTAGTAATTGCATTTTCCTTGTCTCGCTCTGAAATATCTAATGTAAAAGTGTGATAATAATCTCCAATTGCGGACATTGATTTATTTTCAGTCAATACAAACTTGTCAGTCAGTTTAAAGTCTTGTTCTTCAACTAACTCTATCGCGTTTTTCTTGGTAAAAAATTGGTCTTCAAATGCAATATAAAGTCCTATAGCCAATACGAAAAGTGCGTATGCAATTGTCAAGTATTTAGCGGTTTTCGGATAGCCAAGTTTTTTAGGAATGAAATAGAACAAGAGCCCAAGTCCAATTGGAATTCCTATGAAAACTAAAATTAAAAGTCCTATGAATAATATTGAGTCCAAATGATTATTGTCTGGTAGTGGTCGTTTTAAAATGCCCTATACGTTTACGCATTGGCGATTGGCTGGGCATTCAATGAATTTTCAGCCGGAACAAAAGTACAGTAAACGAACAAATAGTTGAGATTTTGATTCATAGCTCAATGGAGAATTTGTCGAGTAGGCAAGGGCAATTTCAGCCCAAGCCCCTCACAGGTAGGGTCGAGCAGTGGCGCACCAATCAATCATTGATCATGTTTCCACCACCCGCCTCGTCAAACGCAGCGTGCGCATTTAACGCACTGCGCTTTCCTAATGATTTCTTTTAAAAGTTTATAGCCTATCGTGCGGGTGCATCAGAAAGCGTGGGGCAATGAAAAAGAGTTACCTTGTAGAGGGAATCAAAAAGATGCGGGATGCGCCAATCAACACGTAGTCAAAGGAAGCCAAAAGTCAATTTTGCTACAGATAAGCCAGCGGAGTGTTTGTTTCATTTAAAAGTGCATTTGTTGGGTATTTCGCCGATGATATATCGTCGGGTTGTTGTTCGAGGAGATACCACCATAGCCGAACTGCACCATTTGATACAGATTTTTATGGGTTGGGGCAATGCACATTTGCACAAGTTTCATATATGGGGCGTGGATTATGGTATTCGTGTTCCTTACGGAATTTATTTCAGGGATGACCCTTGCGCCGTAAACATAGCTGGGTTTGGTTTCAAAGCCGGAGACAAGTTTTCCTATGTGTATGACTTCGGGGATTATTGGCAACACGAGCTGCGCATAGAGAAAATAACGCCAATTGATTCAAAATACACCATCCCCCTATGCACCTCAGGCAAACGCGCCTGCCCGATTGAAGATATTGGCGGCCCGCAGGCTTATAAAGAAGCCATTTCAGAACAATGGCACTGGCTTTTCATAAAGTCGCCAAATATTATCAATGATTTTCTACAAACCGAAGACCTGTCGGAATTACGAGAGGCTTTTTACGATATTCCCAATTGGTATATCAAACACCAACCCGAGTTCTTTGACAGAGAAAAAGTGAACAGGATTATTGCCAGACTACACCAGGAAATGTATCAAGAAAAGGGAGGTTGCGGTTTTTGGAAAAATTTTGGGATATACAATGATGAATTTTACGATTGGTAGCAGCAATATCTGTATCAATAAAAGCAAGTGGTTAATTTGATAGTAGTTCGTAGCTTAGGGGGATGGATAAAGCAGCAATATTCGTTCGTGTTTCCAAACGGGAGCAGGATTATCAGCGACAGGTAGAAGATTTGCGGATAGTGGCGCGTTCGCAACAAGTAACCGTCATTGCAGAGATTACAGAGAAGATCAGCGGCGCTAAAAAAAATGAACAGCGCGATGGATTACAAGAGTTGCTTACTATGGCGCGCGGGTATAGTATCAACAAAGTGCTGGTACAAGAAGTCTCCAGGTTAGGACGTTCAACGGTGGAGGTACTGAAAGTATTGGAAGAATTGACCACATTGGGTGTAAGCGTTTATGTACAGAATTTTGGTTTGGAAACATTGAAGAATGGTAAGCGTAATCCCATTGCTCAGTTTATGTTCACCTTGTTGGCAGAATTTGCCCGTATGGAGCGGGAAACGCTGACGGAAAGGATATTGTCGGGCATGGAACAAGCGAGGCGCATGGGCAAGCATCTTGGCAGACCTGGCGGCAGCAAAGAAAACAAAGATGCTTTTTTGAAAAAATATCCCTCCGTGGTAAGGAATTTACGGGCAGGTATCAGCGTTCGTAAGACCGCTAAAATATGCGGTGTTGCCATCAATACGGTAAGGAAAACAAAAGAGATTCTACACATTTAAAAAGCATTTTATGAAATTTAAAATTCAATTGGTTTATGAAGCCGGGGAAGATGCGGGTTCTGCCACAGAAGATATTTTTGCCTTCAACAAAGCCTCGGATTGTTTTGAAGACATCGGGATGACTCTTTCGCAGTCAAAGCAAATCTTGAAAAACTTACAGCGATGCGTTGTGGAAAAACAATTAGCTGATTTTATCCGAAGCAAATCTTTGCAAGGTCTCCGCAAAAAGGGAAGCTATCCTGTAAAACTCAAAACCTTATTCGGCGATATTATATTTCAAAGCCCAAGATATTACAGCAAGGAAGGCGAGAAAAACAAAACATTTGCTCCCTTGAACGAATTACTGCCACAGCATACCACGCCGGAATTATTATTTTTAGAAACCAAATGGGCAGCCTTGATTCCTTTTGAGAAAACAGCATCTCTTCTCAAAGAAATTCTTCCGATAGCCGAAACGATGAACGCCGAAACCATTCATCACAACTTGCAAGATGTCGCTACTGAAGAAGAAAGTCTGTTAGGCGAAGAAGCTTACCTTTTCAATTCGGGCAGTATTCTCGACCGCGAAGAACTTGACAGACCGGAAAGAACAATGGCTATCGGAATGGATGGGGGTTACATCAGAGACTGGGATAATAAGAAAAACATATTTGAGGTAATCGTAGGTAAAACCATTCCGGCAGAAAGAGCAGCCAAGTGTTTTGGTTTTGTTGGTATCTACGACACCAAGCCCAAACGGAGGTTGTATGAGCACCTAAAATCACAAGGTATGCAGCCACATCAGTCTTTAGAGTTTTTCTGCGATGGTGCGGATAACTTACGCAATTTGCAAACTTATCTCAATGCAGAGAGCACACAAATTTTAGATTGGTTCCATATTACCATGCGGTTGACGGTTCTAAATCAATATGCACTTGGATTTTTAAAGAATGATGCAGAAAGAGGCGTGGAAGTGCAAAGATATTTGGAGCGCACCAAATGGAACTTATGGCATGGCGATCCGGTAGACGCTTTGTGGAGAATAGAGCATATTGGAAATTGCCTCGAGATGCATCAAGACGATGAGGCCACCCCAAAAAAATATGGGAAATGCGATGCCTTTATAGCGCAGATTGCCGATTTTGGTAAATACATTACTAACAACAGTGGCTATATTGTCAACTATGGCGAGCGGTATCGCAACGGCGAAATTATTACCACCAGTTTTGTAGAATCCACCGTCAATTATGTGATTGCCAAAAGGTTCGTCAAAAAACAATCCATGCAATGGACAAAGAAAGGAACACACTTGTTATTGCAAGTCCGAACCAAAGTCTTAAACAATGAATGGGAAGACGTATTCAGAAGAAAATACCCCAAGTTCAGACCCGCCGCTTAAATGCTATATGCCCCACGGTTTCTGATGCCCCCCTGAATGGGCAAATTTCATCGTTTGCCTGTTTTTAATTTATGGAACTATAAACAGAAAAAACAACTTCCCGTTTTGTATTTAGGAGAAGTATTGACCAGGTATCTCATATTAATATTTTATAGCGTTAAAAAAAACCTGCTTTTATTCAAAAAATATCGTTGCTTTCTCTCCTTTTTTCAAAGACAGGTCAACCATTCCCTGTTGTTCTTTAGGAAGGATCACTTTGTGCATGATAGCTATGCGTACCTTTCTTGCATAAGCAGGTATCTTTAGCTTAAAATCATGAGTGGCGGTCGCCTTTATGGCTGCGGATATAACCCGACCGTTTTTCCAGGATGCATCTACCTCGGCCCCTTCCCTTACACATAATCCTTTGAAGCTGCCATTTGCCCACTGATCAGGAAGAGCAGGTAACAAGTCAATATAACCCGCATTGCTTTGCAATAGCATTTCTGCCATGCCGGCAGCACCTCCGAAATTACCGTCAATCTGAAAAGGTGGATGCGCATCAAACATATTGAGATAAGTACCACCTCCGTTTTCCATATTTACACCCGAATGTTGTGTAGGGCGTAACAGGTCTTTAATCAACCGGAAACAATGATTGCCATCTTGCATTCTTGCCCAAAGGTTTATTTTCCATGCCAATGACCATCCGGTACTGACATCTCCCCTCCTGATCATTAATTGCTTGGCAGCTTCTGCAATTTCTGGAGTTCCCGAAAGAGTAATTTCATTTCCAGGATACAATCCCCATACAGGCGACATGTGCCGGTGATGCGGATCCGTCTCTTTATACGGTTTCAGCCATTCCATCAACCTCCCCGTTGAATCTATCCGCTCCGGAGGCAATTGCTTTTTGGCACTTTCCAATTTCTTGCTGAATGTAATATCCTGATGTAAAATTCGTGAAGCATCTATTACGTTAGTAAACAGTTCTTTAATAATTTGATTATCTATCGTTGGTCCTGCGCATATTGAAGCCACCTTTCCATTTGGTAAATAAAAAGCATTCTCTGGTGACTCGGAAGGTGCTGTGACCAGCCAACCGGTATTGAGATCTTTTACCATCGAATGTAAATAAAATTCAACCGCGCCTTTAAGTACCGGATATATCCTTCTCAAATAATCTTTATCTCGAGTAAAAGCATA
>JBBQPP010000034.1:0-15269 GCA_038217255.1 Bacteroidales bacterium
TGTGGTATATAACAATAAATATTTTTGTGGCTAAGTTTCACCAGGAGCAAAAAAAATGCCGGGAAGTTTAAATCCCGGCATTTTTAGTGCATTTGACGTTGTCAGGAGCTACGCACAATGACAAGTCTTTGCTTACTAAAAACTGACAGCGTCCTAAGACCTGTCAGCGTTTGCATAAGTAACTTTCTTTTACTCTTTCAAATTTACATAATCCGCTGCATTCAGGAATTCCAAACTTTTCCGGCAACTTTCAAGTGACGGGAAGTTAAATTCTTCAACTTCCACGACTCCGTATTTTAAACCTGCCTTTTCTTTTTCGGCAAAAATGGCTGCAAAATATATGTTGCCACTTGCACCAACTTCGGCTTTGTCTTTAATATGCCACAATTCAAAACGACCTGGGTATTTTTCGAAATAATCCACAGGTTGTTTCCCGCCCTCAATAATCCAGTATAAATCCATTTCGAACATTACTTTTGCAGGGTCGGTTAATTCGAGCATCCAATCGTAAATCGGTTTATCTTCAAAAACTGTTGAAAATTCCTTATCATGATTGTGGTAACCAAAACGTATTCCGGCAGCGTTGCATTTTTCACCAACGGCATTAAAATATTCACAATAACTTTTTACTGCATCAAGACTTTCATAAGCCGTTCCACCCATAAATGGCTGAACAATCCATTTTACTCCGGCAGCCTTGTGTGCGGCAATACACGCATCCCACCATGCCATAGTCTCGTCCCATGTTTCTTTTGTTGGAACTACCTCTCCACAATGTGCACCAAGAAATTGTAATCCATTGCTTTCACATAAATTTTTAAATTCTACAGGATCCATTCCATAAACTTTACCATCTGCATAACCTGCTGCTTCTACAAATTTGTACCCCATTTGCCCAACTGCGGCAATTGATGCAGGAACATTTACCGCCATGCTATCCTTTATCGAATACAATTGCAGACCAATAAATTTTTCGGCAACGGCACTTTTTTCCTCTGCTGGTACTTGTTTTTTTGCCGAGTTGCATGAAACAAATCCTTGCAACATAATCACGGTAACAATTGCTACCATTAAACTTTTCAAACTGATTTTTTTAATAGACATTTCTTTTTGATTTAGATGAATTGAATTTGGGCGCAAATTTATTTATTCTTAGCGTAATGTTAAAAAAATCAACACAAAAAATAAGTATTACTTTTGTTCTTTTATAAACCACAGAATGGATACAACAGATATTCTTATCAAAATTCGCAAAATTGTCCGCTCAATTAACCTCGAATCAAAAAAAATCCAAAAAGAATATGGTGTGAGCATCCCGCAGGTTTTGTGTTTAAATTATTTGTACAGTTCGGCCAGTTACCAAGCCACACAGGGAGATATACGCAAATTTATGAACCTCAATTCGAGCACCGCCAGCGGCATTATCAACCGCCTCGAAGCAAAAGGGTTGATAGCGCGTTTGCCAAAATCGGGCGATAAACGGGTGGTTAACATTGCCCTCACTTCCAACGGTGCCAAACTGCTTGGCAAAATTCCGTCATTGCTTCATGAACTGCTTTCTGAAAAGTTGCAAAAAATAGATGTAAAAACATTAGGGCAAATCAAAACAAGCCTCGATTTGTTGATTGACATGTTGCAAATCAGCGGATTGGAAGCATCTCCAATGCTTACCATTGAAAGTAATTTAGAAGATCATGCAATCGATACACTGTAAAGTATATTATTACTAATTTCCACATTCCCCCCATTTCTAATGGTTTCTTTGAAATTTCCTGCTTGTGACATGGTGGAATTTGTTTACCCAAATCTGCTGACTGGCGAAAGCAAATTAATCATCTCTACTCCCTTAAGGGTTGAGGTAAACATAGATAATCATTTTGCGAAATAGAAATGCATATAGGTTCCTACAAGATCTATTTGAGTTTATGTTATTATTTGACTATTTTTCATTTTTCTTCGAAAAGTACCGTAATGCACTGTATATCTATGCTTAGATGGGCTATTTATAGATGACACATGGTCATTTGTCATTTGTTACCCCAATTATTTATGCTAATTTTGTTCGCACAGAAACAATATGTATGAAAGTATTTAATGATTTGCAGCAAGTAATTGCTGAAAAGATTGGTTCAAATAACGATATTTCGAACTGGAAAGATTGGAAATGGCAATTAAAACACGCTGTTAAAAGCTTAGAAAAGTTTGAATTATTAACAGGTATAAGATTCCCGGAGGAGGAAAAAAAGTTGTTGAAAACAACACTGGATCGTTTCCCTTTGTCCATAACCCCTTATTATTTGTCGCTGATCGACACAGACAATTATTTGAATGACCCTGTTTTTAAACAAGCATTTGCTGGTGTTGAAGAACTTACAGTTTTGAAAACCGATCTCGCAGATCCACTTCATGAAGAGGATGACAGTCCGGTGGAGGGAATTACGCACCGTTACCCTGATCGGGTGCTTTTTCATGTAAGCAATATTTGTTCAATGTATTGTCGCCACTGCACCCGGAAAAGAAAAGTGGGTGATATGGATTCTATCCCATCAAAAAATCAATTGGAAAAAGGAATTGAATATATCAGAAACACGCCGCAAGTTCGCGACGTACTGCTTTCTGGCGGCGACCCGTTAATGCTATCGGACAGTTATTTAGATTGGTTGCTTTCTGAAATCACTGCCATTCCACATGTCGAAATAGTTCGCATAGGAACAAGAATGCCTGTAGTTTTACCATATCGCATTACCGATAATTTGGTTAACATGCTTAAAAAGTACCATCCACTCTGGATAAATACCCATTTTAACCACCCGCGTGAAATTACTACTTCGGCAAAAGAATCGCTTGCAAAGTTGGCCAATGCCGGGTTTCCGCTCGGAAACCAATCGGTGTTGCTGGCTGGCGTGAACGACTGCCCGCGCATTATGAAAAACCTTGTGCACAAACTTGTCCAAAATCGTGTTCGCCCATATTATATGTACCAATGCGATTTATCGGAAGGGCTTTCACATTTCAGGACTCCAATCGGGAAAGGCATCGAAATAATGGAAAGTTTGATTGGTCACACTACAGGTTTTGCGGTTCCAACCTATGTAATTGATGCGCCGGGTGGCGGTGGAAAAATACCGGTAATGCCCAACTACCTTATTTCATGGTCAACAAACAAAGTGGTGCTGAGGAATTACGAGGGAATCATTACCACCTACAATGAACCTGAAAGTTATGAAGCAAAATTCTGCGACCGCGATTGCAAAAACTGCAATTTGGATCTGAATTTGGAGCAAAATGATGAATATAAATCGATAGGCATTGAAAAATTACTGTCGGATAGCGACGATACAATTTCATTGATTCCCGACAATAACGAACGGCACAACCGACGCGAAGATGAAGCAAGATACAACTGAAATAATTGAAAACTCGACAATCCACCATGGCAAAACCAGCAATCGGATTTATCTGATGAAACTGGCTCCTGAGGCGGCCCATCAGCTTATCCCAAAGCTTGATAAATTGGCGGAGGAAAACGGTTACACAAAAATATTTGCCAAGGTGCACGCCCATGTTTTGCCGGTTTTTATTTCAAACAATTACGAAATCGAAGCTTTTATACCGCGCTTTTACAACGATAAAACCGATTGTTTGCTTGTATCGAAATTTGTTGACAAAAAGCGTAAGGTAATACCATTAAAAAAACTTGAACTTTTACAGGATTTACTTCGGACATCAAAACTTATCGGTCAAGAGGAACACACAAATGGATTGAAATACAAAATTGAACGTTTGGGAACAAGTGATGCACAACCGATAACAGAAATCTTCAAACAGGTTTTTGAAACTTATCCGTTCCCTGTTCATGATCCCGGATATATAGTTGAAACCATGGAGCATCATGGCACACGTTATTTTGGCATTTACGAAGGGGAAAAGTTAATAGGTGTTTCTACTGCCGAAATCGATTTGGAAAACAAAAATGCTGAAATGACCGATTTTGCTGTACTGCCCGAATATCGTGGACAAAATATTGCGCTCAGTTTGTTGGGCAAAATGGAGCAAGAAATGGAAAATGCAGGTATCAAAACTTGCTACACTATTGCAAGGCTTAACCAACCGGGCATGAACAAAACCTTTTTGAAATTGGGTTATATATACACCGGTACACTTGTCAACAACACAAATATTGGTGGTAACATTGAAAGTATGAACATTTTATATAAACAAATATAATATGCAATTAGGAAAATTATGCAAATATTCCGGCGAATGCCCGGTATATAAAAAGGAAAACAAAAGGATTAAAAAACCCATCTTTTTAATACGAAACGTGTTTTGCAACCGCGGATACAAGGGTTGGTCGAACTGCAAACGCTATGAACTTTTGGAAAAAGGGGAGCCTGTTCCAGCAGATATCATCCCAAATGACTAAATAATTTGAAAACCGAATCATAGAAACAAATCAGAAACAATTAACAAGAATGACAGAAATTAAAGAAAAAACAGAACAAGAAATCGCGGATTTCCTTGAAGAGAATGGCCCGAACGCTTTGGGCGAAGTACTGAGGGCGTTGAAACTTTCATATTCAAACGGCAAAAAACACATTAACAATATGCTCACAAAAGGCATTGTAAAACAAAGTGCACCACCGCATCAATTGGAACTGAATACCGATCCTAAATAATTCGATGCATTGGATTGACCTGACCATTTTTGTGACCTACCTCGTTTTAATGTTAGGGGTAGGTTTTTATTTCATGCGTAAAAACAGTTCTGCAGAAGATTATTTTGTAGGCGGAAGGAAAATGAACGCGGTACATATCGGCCTGTCAGTAGTGGCTACCGATGTAGGTGGAGGTTTTTCTATTGGGCTGGGTGGACTTGGTTTTGTTATGGGTTTATCGGGCAGTTGGCTACTTTTTACAGGGCTGGTTGGCGCCTGGTTGAGTGCAGTCCTCCTTATTCCAAAAGTATCGCGGCTGGCACAACGGCACAATTTTTTGTCGTTTCCACAATTCCTTCAAAACCTCTACAATAGCCGGGTTGCCTATATTGCGGGAATAATTTCTGCCATCGGGTACTTAGGTTTTACAAGTTCACAACTACTGGCCGGTGCAAAATTGGCGACAGCAACTTTTCCCAGTATTTCAATGCAAACCGCATTAATTAGTATGGGAGTGATTGCTGTAATCTATACTGCGATTGGTGGCATTAAAGCTGTAATTTACACCGATACAATTCAGTGGATTTTATTGATGACCGGTCTTGTTTTTATTGCATTACCGGTATGTTATTTTGGCATTGGCGGTTACGATATGTTGAAATCGACTTTGCCTGCCAACTTTTTCAGTTTAACTTCAATTACATGGCAGCAAATCGTTAACTGGTTCATTACCATTGTTCCTATTTGGTTTGTGGGGATGACTTTGTACCAACGCATTTATGCCGCAGGCGATAAAAAAACAGCACAAAAAGCCTGGTTTGTAGCGGGTTTGTTCGAATACCCGATAATGGCTTTTACCGGTGTTTTACTGGGTATGTTTGCCAAGGTTGCTTTTGAAAACGGGATTATCGGTGGCAATGTTACCGGCAGTTTCGACCCTGAAATGGGCCTGCCCATTTTGCTGCGTACGATTTTGCCTGTGGGATTGACGGGCATTATTTTATCGGCCTACTTTTCGGCAATCATGTCAACCGCCGACAGTTGTTTAATGGCCGCCTCGGGCAACGTAATTACTGACATCATAAAACAACACAAATCCGGACGAATCATTCTGCTCTCGCAAATCATGACTTTGCTGCTTGGCGCAATAGCATTGCTCATTTCGTGGAAAGTCCCCAATGTTTTGGAATTGATGCTACATTCCTACGCATTTATGGTTTCAGGGTTGTTGGTTCCTGTTTTGGCAGGTATTTTCCTACGGAACAGAAGTTCTGCAGGGGCATTTTGGTCGATGATTGCCGGTGGTGGAATGACTTTATCGTTTATTTTAAGCGGTATAGCATTGCCGTTTGGTTTGGATGCAAATGCTTTCGGAATCAGTTTCTCCGCCCTGGTGTACTTGATATTTCATTTTTTTGGGAAAGAAAGGGTTAAGAATTTTTAGAGTTTGTGTCTTCTAAATTTGGATTTATACCTATTTTCTATTTCCATTTTAAGTTGAAAAAACTGTTGTCACTTATCCGTGTTGCTAACTACCCGTCTGGCGGTTTCGAACCGCCTGACGGATAAAAGAAAAAATGCAAGTTTCATCTATCAACTAAAACCTTACTTTTGCTTCCTTTTTACATTCAATGAAAAACAAAGAAATCCTTGCCTTTGGTTCAGCGTTGGGAGCTGCATTTTTTTGGAGCTTTTCGTTTATATGGTTCAAAATTGCTTACCTGGGTTACAACCCTATTACAGTTGTAATTTTTAGGTTGGCCATTTCAGCCGTGCTGATTACAATTATTGCGGCTTTCATGAAACGTTTGCAAAAACCTTCAAAAAAAGATTTCTGGTTGTTTGTGCTCATGGCTTTTTTCGAACCGTTTATCTATTTCCTTGGAGAAAGCTATGGGTTGAAATATGTTTCTTCCACTGTTGCTGCGGTAATTGTTGCTACTATCCCGCTAATTTCCCCTGTTTTTGCCTGGTATTTCTTTAAGGAAAGACTGAAATGGATGAATGTGGCCGGGCTTGCATTTTCTTTTCTTGGGGTTGGGTTGGTTGTTTTAAATGGCTCTTTCAAATTCGATGCTTCGCCACTTGGTGTCGGGCTTGAATTTATTGCAGTGCTTGCTGCAATTGCCTATTCCCTTGTTCTGCGTAACCTTGTTTCGCGTTACAACACGCTTTCTATTATTGCCTACCAAAATATTATCGGGGTTATTTTATTTCTTCCCGTGTGGCTGATAGTCGATTTTAACGATTTTATTTCCCGGCCTTTTCATCCCGAGGCTTTCAGGGCAATCATTTTGCTGGCTGTTTTTGCATCCACGCTTGCTTTTGTGTTTTTTACCCAGAGCATCCGTCAAATCGGCGTTAACCGCTCAAATTCTTTTATCAATTTAATACCGGTTTTTGTGGCAATCCTATCATTTTTTATTTTGAAAGAAGAGTTGGACAGACAACAAATTGTTGGCATTTTGATAGTAGTTGCAGGGCTGTTCCTTGCCCAAATTAAACGAAAACGAAAAATCAATAATCAAAAAGGGTTCGAAATTCATAATGCTTGAAAGAGTTATAGCATCCAGCATCTAATGCCCAATTTCTCCTATCTCAACGCCACAAGTAACCCGCCGGTAATAAATGCAATTACCCACCAAATGTATGCGTAGCGCGAATAAATATGAATTTTATCGGGAACAGGGCAGTATGATCCGTTTTTTATTTTTAGCCGCCAAATCATAACAGCATCAATAAACATGCCTGCCAACGACGAATATCCGATGATTCCGTGCAGTGTGAAAACTCCTTTGGAAGATCCGAGAATCATTAAAATCGTAGCAGTAATATCGAGTGCAACCCCAAGAGTCAAAAAAACAAGGATTCTTCGTCGAAGTATCTTTTTACGCTGTTCGGTAAAAATAGCAATTGAATAAGATGCAAGTGCAAATACAACGATTGTGGTTCCCGCTTGAAGTAATGGATTCATGCCCCTTTGATTAAAAATTGATTGATGCCAAAAGTAGATTTTTTTACATGAAATTCAAAATACGTTTACAACTGTGTGGAAATTGAAAATAAATTGCATCTTTAAAACGAAAACCAAATAACAGCCAATTAAAAGTTCATCAAAATGCTTGAAAAAAACAATGCGCGACTCATAAATGCCTGGGCTTCTTTCGACTGGTCGAATTCGGTTTATAACCTGATTGTAACCACAGCAATTTTTCCGATTTATTACCTGAGTACCACACAGGTTGCATTTGGCGGCGACACAGTCCAATTCTTTGGAATTCCGGTTGTCAATTCGGTCCTTTATTCTTATGCGATTTCCTTTTCATTCCTTGTCATTGTATTTCTGGCACCAGTGCTTTCAGGAATTGCCGATTTTAGCGGAAGGAAAAAAAGATTTATGCAATTTTTCACATATCTGGGCTCGCTTTCGTGCATTGCACTCTATTTTTTTACAGGGGAAAATGTTGAATATGGAATAGCATGTGCCATTTTTGCAAGTATCGGTTTTGCCGGGTCGCTTGTATTTTACAATGCATTTCTGCCCGAGGTTGCAACAGAAGAAAAGATGGACAGGGTAAGTGCCCGCGGATTTGCCATGGGCTACGCAGGGAGTGTTATACTTCTTATTATCAACCTTGTGTTGTACATGAAATCTGATTTGTTTGGTTTTGAAGACGGTGGTGCTGCCACACGATTTGGCTTTATCCTTGTAGGTTTGTGGTGGATGGGTTTTGCGCAAATCGCCTTTTTTTATCTTGAAGACAGGGCAACCGGAAAACCAATTACTGCAGGAATATTGGGCAACGGATTGAAAGAGCTGAAAAAAGTGTATGGGGTAGTGAAGGATAAAAAAGTGATGCTTCGATTTCTATCCGCATTTTTTATATACAGCATGGGCGTGCAAACCGTAATGCTTCTTGCACCTTTGTTTGGCGACAAAGTGGTGGGTATGACAGGCGATGAAATGATTTTTGTTGTGTTGATTTTGCAAATAGTAGCTATTGCCGGGGCGTACTTTTTTGCTTTAATTTCAAAATTCAAAGGAAATGGATTTGCCATAAGCACTACTTTGATTATCTGGATTTTCGTGTGTGTTGCAGGCTATTTTCTAAAGGAAAAAATATCGTTTTATGGTCTGGCAGGATTGCTGGGCTTCGTGATGGGCGGGGTGCAGTCAATTTCGCGTTCTACCTATTCAAAGTTAATCCCGGCAGGGACAAAAGACACAGCATCCTTTTTCAGTTTTTATGATATTACCGAAAAGTTGGCTATTGTGATTGGCTCATTTTCCTATGGGCTTATTGACATGATAACAGGAAGCATGCGGAACAGCATGATTTTAATGTCACTGTTTTTTATTGGTGGATTTATTGTTCTTCAATTTGCAAAACTTAAAAAGAATTTATTACTTTCAACTGGCAGTTGACAAGAACTAAAAAACATAGCATTTGAATTCAAAACATTAATATTATTGAGATATGATACAGAGCGTGAAAAAATTAATTTACACCTTCAGTAACGGGAAAACAGTTTTGATTTTATTTGTTTTGTCAACCATTGTTTATTTTTTGATGATGGCTTTTACGATTCCTAATTTGGCGGGATTTGCCAACGGCATGAAAATCCTTGATATGTTGCCGGAAGGGTATGATAAACAATATGTGGATAATTTGTATACCGCGTTAGGCGAAAATGGTCGGCACGCCTATTTATTCTACCAAATTCCATTGGATTTAATTTTTCCACTACTTTATGGCTTGGGTTATTGCTTGCTTTTTGCCTTTTTTTTAAGGAAAATAAACCAACTTACAAGCCCATTTTTTTATTTCTGTTTTTTTCCGTTAATCGCTGCGATTTCTGATTTTATTGAAAATATCGGGATTATTACAATGCTCAAGCAATATCCCAATTATTCAGACGAAACGGTTGCAATTACAAGCACTTTTTCATTCCTGAAAAGCTCTACTACAACCATCTATTTTGTTGCACTTATTATTGTTTTGATAGCTTTAGGGGCTCAATATGTAAAAAGTAAAAGGTCAGAAACTATTTTAGGTTAGGAATTTGCTGGGGGTTTTCACATACAATTTTAATGATTCACGCAAAGGCGCGAAGACGCAAAGAAAATAAATGTGGCTTTGCGTCTTTGAGACTTTGCGTGAAATAATTCCTTACACTTTCGGTAACTCCCAGGGAGCGCGATAAGTGGGTATAAGATATTTGTTTGCCTCATCATCGTTTTTAACCTGGCGTGTTTCTGCATCCCAGTACAAACGATGACCTGTACGATGGGCAATATTTCCCAGATGTGCCACGCGTGCTGTATTGGCTGCTACTGCAATATTAGCATTGAGGTTACGATTGCGGGTTTTTACGCCATCAATAAAATTGGCCATGTGCAAGTCGAGCCCTTTACCCGAACCTTTTATCAGGTCAACACGAGCCATCAGGTCTTTGCCTTTTTTTTGCTCGGGAATTACTTCCCAACCTTCGCGATCAACAACCAATGTACCGTTGTTCCCCACAAAACCAACCCCATGATTTCGTCCGTAATAACCGCCGTCAATCCCGGTTCCGTGATCCCACAACATGGTATGCCCTTCAAATTCGTATAAGGCCTGCAATGTATCCGGAGTTTCGGCGGCATCATCGGGATAGGCAAATTTTCCACCCATTGCCATTATTGATTTTGGTACCGGGTCGCCCATGCCAAACAAACCGTAGTCGATAATATGTACACCCCAGTCGGTCATCAAACCACCTGCATAGTCGTAAAACCACCTGAAATTAAAGTGAAACCGGTTTGGATTGAACGGTCGTTTTTTAGCCGGTCCCAACCAGAAATCGTAATCAACTCCAGCTGGTGCCTCGCCATCAGGTTTCACTGGTACTGGCTCCATCCAACCTTGATATGCCCAGGTACGCACTGTGCGGATTTTACCAAGTTTACCCGATTTTACAAAGTCAACGGCATCGCGCCAGTGCGGATCGCTGCGTTGCCACATTCCCACTTGCACCACTGTATTGTATTTATTGGCGGCACGTTCCATGATATTGATTTCCTCAATGGAATTACCGAGCGGTTTTTCGCAATACACATCTTTGCCTGCCTGACAAGCTTCCACCATCGGCAAACAGTGCCAGTGGTCTGGAGTACCGATAATTACCACATCGATTCCTGGCATTTCCAAAAGCTTCCGGTAATCTTTAAAACCCACTGGTTTTTTACCCTGCAATTTTTCAGCATCGGCAATACGGCGGTTTAGCACATTTTCGTCAACATCGCAAATGGCAGCACATTCGGTATTAGGCTGTTTTAAAAAGGCGTTCAAATCGGCCCAACCCATTCCGTTGGCGCCAATCAAACCACAAACTAATTTTTCGTTGGCGCCTTTGTAGGCTGCCAATGGCACTGTTGAAGCCACCGCTACCCCGGCAACAACAAGCGATGAATTTTTGATAAATGTTCTTCTGTTGGTCATATTATTTTTCTTTTTGCATCGCATCATCGAAAGCGACATCCGAAGGTTCGAAATCTGAGTATCGTACAAAATCGCAGGCTTCTTCGGCACCTGCTTCACGGTTCATGCCGCTGTCCTCCCATTCTACCGAAAGTGGTCCTTTGTAACCAATGTCGTTTAGTGCGCGGATGATATTTTCAAAGTCGATTTTTCCGCGGCCCAAACTGCGGAAGTTCCAATAGCGCCGGTTGTCACCAAATTCGCTGTGACCGCCAAAAACGCCGATTCCCATCGGAACGTCACTCCAATATGCATCTTTCATGTGGACATGGAAAATGCGATCTGAAAATTCATAAATAAAACGGACATAATCAACATGTTGATAACCAAAATGGCTTGGGTCGTAATTAAACCCAAAAGCCGGGTGGTTATTCAAAGCTTTTAGCGCTAAATGTGCCGAATGAATATCAAATGCAATTTCGGTAGGATGAACTTCCAAAGCGAATTTTACGCCAAGCTTTTGATATTCATCCAGAATCGGAATCCACCGCTTGGCGAAGTCTTCGTACCCTTTTTCAATCATCGAATTTGGAACAGGTGGAAATGAATACAGCAAATGCCAAATTGGGCTGCCGGTAAATCCTACAACAGTATCGAGGCCGAGCATTTTGGCAACTTTTGCAGTTTTTATCATTTCTGCAGCAGCACGTTGGCGAACACCTTCGGGATCACCATCACCCCAAATGTAATCAGGTACAACGCTTTTGTGTCTTTCATCGATATTATCGGCAACACATTGTCCAACAAGGTGAGACGAAATGGCAAATAATTTCAATTCATATTTTTCCAAAAGCGCTTTTCTGGTATCACAATAGGCCTGATCGGCTTTGTCGATTTCCATGTGATCGCCCCAGGTGCAAAGTTCAAGTCCATCATATCCAAATTCCTGGGCTTTTTGGCAAATTGTTTCAATGGGTAAGTCGGCCCATTGTCCGGTAAAAAGTGTAACTGGTCGTGCCATAATATTTTAAGTTTAAGGAGCCTCACCCCCAGCCCCTCTCCCAAGGAGAGGGGAGTTGGAAAAGGCTGTTGTTATTATTCTGAATTATTGCTAGTATGACTCAAAGTCATGCTATCAATTGTATAAAACATATTATTAATTCTTCCTATTCTACCTTTTTGGGGGAGTTAGAGGGGGCTGTTATTCCCCAAATTTCACCCATTTCATTTCATCGTCATAACCGGATTTTACCACGGAGTCGATAAACTGCATTCCTCTGATTCCGTCTTCAACACCAGGAAAATCAAGCATTTCGACTGATGGGGTTTCACCGTTTGCTTTAGCCCGAACTGTTAACGAAAAGTTGCGGTAAATATTCGCAAATGCTTCGAGATAACCTTCGGGATGACCTCCGGGTACACGTGTATTGTGGGCTGCAACAGCGCTATCGAGACTGGTGCCGACCCGTAAAACCTGCATCGGTTGGCCGAGCCATTTAGCCCGCAAAGTATTGGGTTCCATTTGTTCCCAATCCAAACCGCCTTTATCTCCGTAAATACGAATTCGAAGCGCATTTTCTTCGCCGGCTGCAATTTGGGTTGCCATTAAAACGCCTTTTGCACCATTATCAAAACGGAGCAGGGCGGCACCGTCATCGTCGAGCAAACGGTTCGGCACAAAAATGTTCAGTTCGGCACAAAGTTCTGTCACTTTCAAACCTGACATATATTCTGCCAAATGAAGAGCATGTGTCCCAATATCGCCCATGCAACCAGCTTTACCAGAGCGTTTTGGGTCGGTACGCCATGATGCCTGTGGATTTCCGGTATCTTCCAATTTCGATGAAAGCCAACCTTGCGGATATTCAACAAAAATCTTGCGGATTTTACCAAGTTTGCCATCTGCAATCATTTGTTTGGCATGTTTTACTGCCGGATAGCCTGAGTAAGTGTGCGTAAGCGCGAATGTTAACCCGGTTTCGGCAATTTTCTCTTTAAGTTTTAACGCTTCATCCAATGTAAAAGTCATTGGTTTGTCGAGTACTACATTAAATCCTTTGTCCAAAGCCATCATTGCCGGATCAAAATGAACGAAATTGGGTGTTACAATCGATACAAAATCCATTCGTTCGCCTTCCGGAAGTTTAGCCTCTTTCTCGAACATTTCCTGATAAGTTTCATAAACCCTGTTTTCAGGAATAAAATACAATTTTCCTGATGATTTTGATATTTCAGGGTTTATACTGAAACAGCCACAAACCAGATCAATCTGATTATCCATTAATGCTGCAAGGCGATGGACTGCGCCAATAAATGCAACGGTACATCCACCGACCATTCCCATACGAAGTTTTCTGTGCATATTTTTTTATTTTAGTTGATTTAGAAATTCATGCCGATAAAATTAAGAACTCTTTTGATAGGAAACAAAAGTCGTTTGCACAACCTTTGAAGAAATTAAAAAGAAGTTTGTTGCCCTTAAACCAAGTTCAGCAACATTTCATTAAATTAGCCCATTAATAATATAAATACTTAAAACCAACAAGACTATGGAAAGAAGAAATTTTCTGAAAAATGCCGCAATAAGCGGATTGGCAATAACAGGGATTAACAGTGTTTCAGCATCGGAAACATTTGCCTCGAACGAAGCAAAATTCAAATTAAAGTATGCCCCACATTTGGGAATGTTTAAAAACAGTGCCGGAGATGATCCGATTGACCAGATAAAATTTATGGCAGATCAGGGGTTTACAGCATTTGAAGACAATGGGATGATGGGGCGCGACATAGCCTTACAGGAAAAAATCGGTAAAACACTGGCCGACCTCAATATGACGATGGGCGTTTTTGTTGTTGAAAAAGGCGGAAACATGGCAAATACACTGGCTGCCGGTAAACAGGAATATATTGACATTTTTCTGGATGGCTGCCGCAGGGCGGTTGATGTGGCCAAACGCGTAAATGCAAAATGGATGACTGTCGTTCCCGGTGGTTTTGAGCGGAAATTACCAATCGGTATCCAGGACGGCAATGTTATTGAAGCACTTCGCAGGGGGGCTGAAATACTTGAACCACATGGTTTGGTTATGGTTCTCGAACCACTTTCCGATTCACCTGATCTTTATTTACGGACTTCGGAACAAACCTATATGATTTGCAAAGGAGTGAACAGCCCTTCGTGCAAAATCCTTTATGATATTTACCACATGCAAAAAAATGAAGGAAACCTTATTACCAATATTGATCTTACATGGGATGAAATCGGATACATTCAAATTGGAGATAACCCGGGCCGAAAAGAACCCACTACCGGTGAAATTAATTATAAAAATGTGTTCAAGCACATTTACGACAAGGGTTTTACAGGCATCCTGGGCATGGAACATGGTATTTCGGGACAGGGGATTGAAGGCGAGAAAAGGTTGATTCAAGCTTATCGCGAGGTGGATTCGTTTGAAGTGTAAAAAACATAAAAAAAGGCTGAAAAATTTCAGCCTTTTTTTATGATCATTTTTGACATAAAATGTAACGACAAGTGATTCCTTCTCTTAAAAGCGACGGGATTCCTTCTAAATACCGTACAAAGGAATATTTGTCATCCAATCTTCCTTTTTATATGGAAGCAAAGTTGCCCGGATAGCTTTCGAAGGCTTGTACTTTTCATAAAATTGCCTGAAACTCTTTGCCCTTGTATTTTCCCCTGACTTTACTTCGATTGGAATAATTTCCCCATTATCCTGAACAACAAAATCAACTTCTGCTGTACTTCGTTCATTTGTCCAGTAACCAATGTAACTTTCGCTTTTTAACCTGAGTTGCTGCATCACAAACTGTTCAGCCAGCGCACCCTTAAATTCGGTAAAAACTTTATCTCCCTCAATCAGGGTCCGTGTGTTTAACCCGGCCATCGCGCCTAAAAGTCCCACATCGTGTAAAAAAAGTTTGAAAACCGATAAATCCTGGTAAGCAATCAGTGGCAATCCCGGTTTGGAAACCCGGTGGCTTTTCAAAATCAGACCACTGTCCAGCAACCACTGAATTGCAAGTTCAAATTCCCTTGCCCTGGCGCCTTCCCTGATAACCCCGAAAATAAATTTTTTGTTCTCCTTTGCTAATTGAGCCGGAATACTTTGCCAAACCATCCTGATTC
>JBBQPP010000035.1:0-15069 GCA_038217255.1 Bacteroidales bacterium
CTTCCAAATTTTCAACAAATCCATTTTTCTTTAATTTCTTCAATAGTTTTTCACGGTCGGCATGGTTTTTCCAAATGTTTAATTTGATTGAGGATTTTCCAATTGTTTCCTCCTGTGTGTATCCCATAATTTTTTCAAAACATTTATTTACCTCCATATATGTGCCATCTGAAAACCGATTAAGGGTTATTAAGTCGGGGCTTATTTTAAATACTTTTCTGAATTTTTCCTCGCTTAAAGCTAAATCTTTTTCAGCTTTCTTTCTATGTGAAATATCTTCACCCAAACTGGCAATCCCAGTAATAATATTACCGTTTAAATTTTTCAGAACCGCATTATTCCATGCAATTGTTTTTAATTCGCCCTTTTTTGTTTTAATCTCATTTTCCATAAACGAAACAAAACTGTTATTTGAAATGGTATCACGAAATACATTTTTAATTTGTTCGGACATTTCGGACGGAATAAAAATGTCGAACCAGTTTTTTCCAATTACCTCATTCTGTTGATAGCCGGTTATTTCTAAAAGGTAATCGTTGCAATAAGAAATTGTTCCATCGGGTTCTAAAATAATTGAAGCCAGTTTTACACTTTGCATAATTTGTTTAAATCGTTTTTCCGATTCATTGAGTAATCCTTCTGATTTTTTTCGTTCCGAAATATCAGCATGTGTTCCAATTACTCTGAGTGGTTTGCCCTGGGTATCTTGCTCCATAACCTTACCCCGGTCCAGAATCCATTTATACGCACCGTCTTTACATAAAATACGATGCTCGCTAATATAATAGGGTGTTTTTCCTTCAATATGTTTATTTAAATCGTCATAAACTTGTTGCTTATCATCAGGATGCACTCTTTTATCCCATTCTTCCAGTTTGTTTTCAATTTCTGCTTCGGCATAACCCAGAATTTTTTTCCATTTGGGCGAAAAGTAAACTTCGTTGGTTTTTACATTCCAGTCCCAAACACCATCACCCGCGCCCTCCAAGGCAAATTTCCATCGTTCTTCACTTAAACGTAACTGTTCGTTTCTTTTTCTGATTCTTCGGTTTAAAATGAAATTCAGCAGGTAACTTAATAGTAAAGAAATTAACAAAACAATTATCACAAGTTTTATAAGGTTTTGGTGGATTCCTAAACTTCTTTCATCAAACCATTTTTTTCGAAGTTTTTCTATGGTTCCGTTTGCAATCAGATTTGCCAAAGCAAGATTTATTTTTTTGAGTAATTCTGAGTTTTCTTCTTTTACTACAAAGCTAAATTCACTGGGCGGAATCATGTTTTCAAATCCAATTACATTTTCAATTTTTGATTTTTCCAATAACTCTTTTCCACTCGAATAGTTTACAATTGCAGCTTCACAAAGTTTTTCAGAAACCATTTGAATGGCATCGGATTCTGTTGCCTGGGGAATCAAATTAATATCCGGGAATTTTGCTTGTAAATATTCTTCGATAACCGACCCCCGGAGTACCGCCACTTTTTTCCCAAGTAGTTCTGAAATTTTTAAAATTGGTGGGGAGGATTTATGCAAATAAACTTTATTAAAGACGATGTCGTGCGGAAAGGCGTAATCAACAACGCTGTCGCGTGCTTCACTGTAAAACATATCGCTGAAATCAATAGTTCCATCTATTTCCAATTCTTTGCGTATTTTTACCCAATCACCGAGTTTTACGATAATCTCAACGTTCATTTCGCGGGCCAGTTCGCGAATAATATCAATGTTAAAACCTTGAGCTTGCCCGTTTTTATTAAGGTATTCATAGGGAGGGAAAAACTGATCGCTACCAAAAATCAAAGTATCTTTTTGAGGTGAGGAAAAGGAAAATATGGAAAAAAACAGAAAAATTATAGTTGAATATAAAATGGGAAACCTAACCGGCATATTTTCCCTTTTTCCACAATTCACGCAAAACAATGACTTATTGTTAGGTTTATTTTTTTTCATCAAAGTAGGAGTTTGTATAAATATCGATTCGAAAGTAAAAAAAATAGCGGATATTTTGGGTTTGAAGTGGATGCATTTAAATGTTGCCAATCACTAATGTTCGGTAAAACAGTATTTCGTTTCAATTTAACTTTGATTCGACAATTATTTGGCCTTTATTATGGTAAAATTTTTGCATCCATTATTTAACCATTTGCATTTATTACTAATGTCTTTACACCTATTACTAAAACCCTCCCACCTATTTTTGAACTTTGAACCTGCCCGACTTCGTCATTCAGGCGGGCTTTAAACTTTAAACTCTTCTAAACCTCCCTCAACTTCCATTTACCTTTTCTGAAAAGGTAAATTGCAGTTATAGCCAAAATTGTTTCGGCACCAACTATTGCAATGCTGGCGCCTGTTAGACCCATATTTAAAACAATTGCCAGCAGCCAGGCAAGTGGGATTTCGAATAGCCAGAAAGCAACAAAATTTATTTTCGAAGGAGTAACTGTGTCGCCACTCCCATTAAAGCCTTGCATCATTACCATGCCTAGCGCATAGAACAGAAATCCTGTACTGATAATTCGCAAAGCCAGAACACCGTTTTCAACTACCGCAACATCTGAAATAAAAAGTTTGACACAGGTTTCAGGAAAAATAAACAGCAGAAGTCCCATAGTACCCATAAAAGCCATATTTGCAAATCCGGTTGCCCATACAGCTTTTTCTGCCCTGTCAGGTTGTTTTGCCCCAAGGTTTTGCCCAACCAAGGTGGCTGCGGCATTGCTTAAACCCCAGGCAGGGAGTAAAAGGAACATGATAATTCGTATGGCAATCGTGTAACCTGCAAGCGCTTCGGGACCTGAATATGCAATAATCCGGATTAAAAAAATCCAACTTGATGTAGCGATTAAATTTTGCAAAATCCCGCCTCCTGAAATTTTCAAAATTTGTAACATAACCCCGAATTTGATTTTCAAGCTTTCGAAATACAACCGGATTCGGTGGTTGCCTGAAAAAAGCAGGTAAAACTGATATAAAACTGCCATTCCCCGACCTATGGTTGTGGCAACGGCGGCTCCCATTATACCCATTTCGGGGAACGGGCCAATTCCGAAAATGAGCAAAGGATCGAGAATAATGTTGATGATATTGGCAAACCACATTACCCGCATTGACACGGCTGCATCCCCTGAACTTCGGAAAACGGCGTTGATAATGAACAACAACATAATAGCCATGTTACTGCCAAACATTACCATCGGATATAAATACCCCATGTTTGTCATTGTATTAGTGGCGCCCATGAGTTTTAGGAAATCTTTGGCAAAAAATACACCGGGGATTGCAAGTAAAATTGAAATAGTAACACCAAGAAGAATGGCCTGAAATGCAACCACTCCGGCTTCTTTTTTATTTTTCTCCCCGATCCTGCGCGACACAAGTGCTGTTGTTGCCATACTTAATCCCATTCCGATAGCGTAAACAATTGTCATTGCCGTTTCAGTCAATCCCACAGTTGCAACCGCTTCGGAACCTAATTTCGAAACAAAGAAAATATCGACAACGGCAAAAACCGATTCCATTACCATCTCCAAAACCATAGGAATTGCAAGTATAAAAATAGCACGTCCCAGAGTGGTTATTGTAAAATCACGTTCAGATCCTGCAATAGCTTCTTTTATGTCCTGCCAGATTTCTTTAAAGTCGATGCTTCTAATTTTGGTCAAAGCCAAAATAAATATTTTGATGATGGTCACTTTTTGTATCTTGTTTTCAGGAATATGTTGAATAAAAAATCGATTGTAATTTTTCTAAAACAGCATTAAAATTGATATTGTTTTGCGGAAATAAGTTTAATTTGTTCGCATAATTTACTTTAAATCAGTTCCCCATTTTTTATTGGGACGGTCGCCCATTGTAAGTTCAAGTTTCCCACCGTTCATAATTTCAGAATGGGTCAACCAAGCACTATTCAGTACCTTCCCATTTAATTTGGCCGATTGAATGTATTTGTTCTTTTTTGAACAGTTTTTGGCATCGACAATGAAATTTTTTCCGTCGGGGAGGTCAATCGAAACCTTGTTAAAGAACGGACTTCCAATGGCATACAGGTTTGAGCCAGGTGTTACCGGATAGAAACCCATTGCCGAAAATACATACCACGAACACAAGGCACCACCGTCTTCATCACCAGCTAATCCCAGCGGCGAATCGTCGAACCACATATCCATAATTTCGCGGATGCGTCGTTGGGTTTTCCAGGGTTGACCAGCATAGTTGTACAAATAAGGTATGTGAAACGAAGGTTCATTTCCGGCAGGGAACATGCCGTTCAATCCGGTTGCATCGGGAAACTGCCCCATGAATTGCCATTTTGAAATATGAGTAGGCTCGTTAAACAGATTATCCAAACGGTCAATAAATTTCTTATTGCCACCCATCAATTCAATCAATCCGGGGATATCATGCATAACGTTGAATGTCCAGGGATAAGCATTGTTTTCAGCAAAATACATACGGCTGCCAATACCCCCTGAAAGCTGGGGACCGAAAGGTTCAACCCAGTCTCCGTTGGCCAGACGGGGCGACATAAAACCAGTGGCCGGATTGTAAACTTTCTTATAATTTGATGACCGTTTCAGGAAGTATGCATAATCTTCGGGCTTATTGAGGGATTTTGCCAATTGCGCCAGACACCAGTCGTCGTAACTGTGTTCGAGTGACAAAGCCACTGCCTGCCGTTTCTCGAAACCATCGACCATTTCAACCGGATCGGCTTCGCCATCATGCAAAGCAGGATACCAACCATTTTCAATATAAAAAGAATCCAGCGAACACATTGGACCTGCCCTCCAAGGGAGCATTGTACCTTGTGTCGCATTCTTTTTCAATCCCTCGTAGGCTTTCTCCACATCAAAATTCCGGACACCTTTCTGATATGTATCCCAAACTAAGGGAGCGGTGTGAAATCCGATCATCGCAGGAAAATCGCCATAAAATTGAGGAAATCCGGGCATCCAACCACTTTGATCGTACATGTCAACATACGACTGTACCATATCGGCCTGTTTCTGGGGATCGAGGATCAAACCGAGAGGGTGAAGACTTCTGAAAGTATCCCACAACCAGTCGTCAACAAAAAAGGGGCGGCCATTTGTTTCGTGAATTTTGTGGTCGTAACCGCTGTAGTATTTCCCATATTCCGTAATGTCAACCATCCGTTCACTGGCACGGTACAAGCAAGTATAAAAAATCCGTTTTTGGCGTTCGGTTCCACCTTCTACCTTAATTCGGTTAATTGCCTTTTTCCAAATCTCATAACTCTCATTTTTTACCTGATCAAAGCTTTTTCCGGATGTTTCTTTCTGAAGATTTCCTTTGGCCTGTTCTTCGCTGATATAGGAAATCCCGATTTTGACACTTAACGGATCATAAACCTTGGCATATTTTACAAAAGCCCCAATTTTAGAGCCGCTGTACTCTTTCGCACCAGCCAAAATTTGATCCGGAGTAAATGTACCACTTTCGGTAAATGGTTGACTAAATTCAGCATAGAAATATTGCTTGGTTTCTTTAAATTCTTCCCAACCTGAAATTGTGCTTTCATTCACAATTTTAAAATAAGCCTGATTTGCTGAACGAAACAAGATGTTGCACGAATCTTTCCGACTGAAATCGAAACGATACCAAACAGTTCTTTCTGTGGTTGTCCATCCAGCAGTGATGTCATGATCTTCCAGCAAAACCTGGTGGAACCACGGATGTACTTCTTCCATATCGTGGTCGTAAACCGAAGCATTTTTATCATACGAAATGTTCATTTTACCCTGGGTTGGCATTAATTCGGTAACAGCACCCATTCGGTATGCTGGCATGTTGAAAGCAAATCCGTAGATCTTGTCGGAAAGATAGCGGTCGTTCAACCCTGGCTGGGTAAGCGGAAAAACCCTGACCATGCTGTGTGGCCGGTGAACGGTGGGATTTTTAGTTGTCAACAAAGTTGCCACACTACCAATATTTGGATCGATATATTTCGTGTAGTCTTCCTGCGAAAAAGTTGGAAACGTTACACTTAATCCGCAAAGGATTACTAAAAATAAGTTTCGTATAAAGCGAAGTTTCTTTTGTGTCATTTCAAAATATTTAGATGGTTCGCCTGAATAAGTGTATAAAAATGGTACTTCATTCAATGACATTGAATTTTCTTTCAAGCTCCGTTTTTATGTTCTCGTAATATTGTTTGAATTCATTGATTAAAGCCGCATCTTTTGTCAAATCGAATCCGCATACTTTTTCAAGTGTATATTCCAATCCGGTTGACAAATACTGATTAAAATTTATATCAGGATAGGATTCGCGTCCATTTTCATCGAAGACCTTAAAATAGAAGGCATAAGCCATCGCTTCCAGAATTTTGTTTGATTTCAATAGTGCTGCTTCTGCTATCCGGATAATTCCAACAAAGCGATCGTCGGGTCCCAGCTTGCGCGGCCGGTCCTGGCCTACTCTGAAAATGGTGTCTTTTAGAGCCTTGTTTTGAAACCTGAACAATAAGTCGTTGATATGGCGCTCCAAATCATCAGGCGTAAAATCATCAGGGTAAATGGCCTGTAAAATTTCAGCAGCCTGAATCATGGTATCTTTTGTAAATTTAAATACCTCCGGGTCATTTAAAACTTCGAAAATAGTTGTTGCTTCAGGATGTTTAAATGCTCCGTTGTATGCCGCAGTTGCATGACCCAGATTATGAATAAAGGCTTTCCGGTCAACCCAGGCTTTTATGTTTTCCTTTGGGCTTAATCCCTTAACATCCGGAATTTCTCCTTTAAAACCTTTCTTATTGACAATCAGATTATTATAGGGTTCTGCAAAAATCATCAACGGGTCTTTTTCAATATCTGCCTGTTGCATGATAGGAGCCATTTTGCCGATGCTGGTTTCAACTAAACCGACAAGTTTATCAATTGGATATTCTTCAGGAAGATGGCTGGAAAGTTTATCATGAATAAATTCGCAGGCCGAACGCATGTTTTCGGCAATGATGATATCCAGCGGGCTATCCGGATTGATTTTATAACGTATTTTCAGTCCGTCCGCAATCGATGGAATTACTTTCTCCAATTCATTTTTACCAACAGAAACAGCCAAAATGGATGCTTTTGAAACTTCTTGTGCAACCTTTGCCTTGTCCAATCCGGAAATAGCTCTAACATTCGGGACTAAAATGGTTTCCTCTTTCTCGCCTTTTATAACTACCTGATAACTTTTTCGTTGGTTTAATGCATAAACGATCTCAAGGTTAATATCCGAAAAAATTACTTCGTAGCCCGATAAGCCAAATAATTGCCCAATAAATGAACGGCCAATTTTGCCTGCACCAAAAATGACAATCGACTTATTTACCATGGTTAATTTGGGTTTTGTATTGCTCGAAATAGGGCGCAATCAAATTGTATTTCTCGCCAGGATGATTTTCTAAATATGTTCCTCCGATATAAAAACAAGTATATCCTCCGGAAACAATTCCCCACATGCAGGCTATGTTCAGGTCAAGCATTTCTGTTGAATTTTGAAGTTGCCAAACTAACGAGGCAACCATTCCTCCAACAAAATTATCGCCGCATCCGGTGGTATCTCCCCAATGGCCTTTCTTTAATTCTTCAGAAATGGCCAATGAAACAGGCATTTCTGAATCGCTTAACGGGCAGAACAACTTTCCGGAAGAATACGCACGGATATTTTTTGATCCATTGGTCACAACTACAGCCCCTGTTTTATTATCGATAAAGAATTGCATCGCCTCATCAAGTGTTTGTTTTCCGCTTAGCCTGAGTGCTTCCTCATAGTCGGTAATGAGTAAATCAATGTAACTGTAACTTTCATCGGTTTGTCCCAACGGCCATTTTTGGTGGGGGTTTGCTTTTTCATTTCTGAAATCGTAAACCGTATTGACAACCGTAATGCAGTCCATTAATTTTGCTTTTTTCAACAAACCGGACAGGTTATCATGGATGGTGGGAACAAGCGCAGTCCCGCCAAAAACAACCACATCCGCAGCATAAAAATCATCGTTCAAATCTTCCGTAGAATAATCCCAGGCTGCGCCAATGGAATTGATGAAAACACGTTCTCCATGTCCGTGATCAAAATCAGGATCGGAAAGGACAATGGTTGAAGGGGTTACTGTACCCGATAACTTATAATTATCAATGTTAATCCGTGTTTTATTTAATGATGTCAATAGGAAAGCGCCATCTTCATCCTTACCTCCACAACCATAAAACCGACATTTAAAATCGGTTCCTTCCAACAGCTGAGAGGCATGCATCAAGGCCACAATCGAAGGCCCGCCGATACTGATTTTATCATAAACTTTATCCTGAATAATTTCGTTCAGAGCTACATTGAAGTCCCTGGCTGCAAAACGTTCAAATTCCTCTTTAAAAACCAGATGTCCTGGAACCAATCCACCATCGCCTTTTGCTTTTGATAAAAAGACTGAAAACGAATCGGAAGTGAATGAAATATGGTTGTAAAGTCGATCGACCAAACAACAGCCCACTCCTGAAACTATGATTTTTTTTGTCATATAAATGTTTTAGCTTTAGTTATCAGTTGATTCGGAGTTGTTAAATAAATTTTCCATAATCGGAAACTAACAAATGCAGGGGAGCCTCGTCTTCTTCGATAACCGGAAACCGACCGATTGATTCATAAAAGCAATTATCAGAATTGTCATCATTAACCATACTGACTTCTCCAACAAGTACTTTACCTTTTCCGGGTTCGCCGTAAAAACGGTGGTACTTTCTTTGCTCCAGACATATACTTTCGCCGGGAGTGAGTATTACTTTGCCCCCGGCTTCAACCGTGCGTGTTACCCCATCTGTCTTGAACGTTACATCTGTTGTATCGAATTTGTTGTCAGCGGTGGCGTTGAATAGTTCGATCACAAGGTTACCGCCTCCCCGGTCAATGATATCCTCCATTTTTGACCAGTGAAAATGCATTGGAGTTTCCTGATTTTCTTCCACAATCATGATTTTTTCGGCATACGGTTTTTTGTCCACTCCAAATTTTCCGTTTCGGATGGTAAATAAAAACAAGCCCTTTTTATAAAAATCACCTGAACCAAAATCGGTAATGTCCCATCCCAGCATGTTGTCAATAATTTCCCGGGCAACCTCTTTTTTATTTTTCCAGTCAGTTACGCTCCAATGAGCCCATGGTGGTAACATAAATTGTTTTTCGGCCATAAAAGTTTTGGCATTCTTCAAAATTTGATTGATTTCACTTCGTTTCATTTCATTAAAATTATTAGTTTTTATTGTTTTAAGATATAAGAAAAGTTTTAAAATTCTGCATCGAAGAATTTTACTTCATGAGGTTTTAGCTTAATCGACTGAACGGAATTCCCAATTTCAGAGCCGTTCATGTTCGCTTCAACCATTTTCAATTAGATTAAAACAAAGAACAAATATATTGATTTATAATATATTTATTTACTTGCGGTAAATCAAAGACTTACGTTCAGGATTTACTGTTAATGGCCTTTTGAATAAAGATTTGTTTTGAATATTTGAACTCCACAAAAGGAATTCTGTTATTCTATTTTAAATAAAAATAGAAATATGTCTTTAAAATACGGAATTGTTTTCTCTGGTTTGCTTTTTATCCTTTTTTCATGTTCCCATTCCAATCAATTTCCTCAAAAAATTTCTGAAAAAATGGCTACTGAAAATATTGTTTTAAATCATTCGTTTCTTCCAGTTGGATATGCTGCTTTCAATGATTCTATCGCAAAAAGTGATTTTGGAAAGGAATTGGAAAAACTGTTTCAGGAGAAGAACAAATTTGATGAACCGGATTCAACTTTTAATCAGATTGATTTGGAGAATTCTTGGAAAAACCTTCAAAACCAGAGGCGTAATTTTAATTTTGAAAATGTAAAACAGTGGATTGGAATTACTGGTTTTTTGCTTGAAATAACCGGGAATACTGCGTATGCAGAGGAGTTGGAAGAAACAATTTATCAAAGTGCTTCTTTGTTTACTGAATCAGAATTCAGGGAAATTGAAAAAAATGTTACCCCATGGATTTTTACCAAAGACGTGGATCATATTTATGTAAACCTGTTTGCAAATGCAACCATAAAGTATAAGCATTCAATGAAGGGAGCGGTTGAAATTACACAGGAAACCAATTATCCGGAGTCGGGAAAAATTCTGTTAAAGTTTAAAATGGAAGAGAAAAGGTATATCGAACTATTTATCCGCATTCCGGAATGGGCGGAAGGGGCAACAGTAACAGAGTGGAAGGTTAAATATGTTGCAATTCCTGGTAGTTACAGCCAGATATTACGAAAATGGAGTGATGGTGATTTTGTGGAAATAAAGCTGCCTGTTGAGAAAATGGCGAAACGGTAGGATGCTGGATACTGGATTTTTAGTTTTGATACTTGATTCCTTGGTTTGATACTTAGTACTCAGTTTTTCTTCAAACTTCGCTTCCCCATCTTTTCAGTAAATTCTGCCGGCAACTGGTGGCAATAAATGGGTCGTTAACAGCCTGCAAAACTGCTTCTTTTTGAAATTTGTCAGTATAAATCAATTCATAAATTTTTTGAATTGAAAGTGAATTTTTTTGTTCAATCAATTCCATTGAATCACCGGTTTTTACTTTTCCTTTTTCAATTACCCGAACGTAAACTCCTGCAAAACCAGAGTCAATAAATTGCCGGACAATCCGCTTATCATTAAAACGAAATTCTAATTTAAAACAAGGCTGTCGTGGTTGTGTTGCCTGAACAACTGCCTCACCTATTTTGTAAATGTTGCCAATATTTATACTCGCTTCGTGTAATCCTTCAACGGTAAGGTTTTCACCAAAAATCCCCCAGGGCAATTCGAGGTTGGGGTAGAGGTTTTGCCAGTATTTATAATGATCGGCCGAGTACAGGTAACACGCTTTATCAACTCCACCGTGGTAACGGCGGTCGATTACATTGTCTTTGTCAACATCTTCAGTTCCCAAAAAAATGGGTTCATCTAACGGAAATTTGAAAATACCGGTTTGAATTTCTTTGCCATTCCAGTTGATTACTCTTGATTCGCCAATATTTGTTGAAATTATTTTCATTTTAGTGCTACTGTATGCTTGATGCTGGATACTTTGCCCTCTGCCCCTCTGCATTACACAATATTCCGCTCTTTTTTAATGTTTTCGTATGCTTTGTTTACACTTTGAAATTTTTCTTTTGCTGCATTTTCTACATCGTTGCCCAATGTACTTACTTTATCGGGGTGGTATTTCATTGCCATCCTTCGGAATGCTTTTTTAATTTCATCATTTGTGGCAGTTGGTTCAATTTCAAGAATTTTATAGTCGGCCTCAGTACTAGGCACGAACATAGCCTGAATCGACTCGAAATCTTTGTCTGCCAACCCCATTTCACGGCTGATTAATGCTATTAATTCTTTTTCGTTTTTGTCAACGTTTCCATCAGACTGGGCAATGCCAAACAGAAAATGGAGCAGTTGCAACCGTGCTGAATAGTTCATGTTTCTTCTGATTTGGTTACAAACTTCATTAACCGGAATAGTTTGTTCCAACATATCGCGTAGCATTCGTATGGCTTCTGTTGCCGATGCTTCACCAAAATTGTGAACCAGGAATTTTTTAACGTAGTCCAGTTCCGATTTCAATACTTTTCCATCGGCTTTCATTACGGCTGCCGTTAATACAAGCAAACTCATAACATAACCACCTGTTGTGGTTTGTCCGGAGTAACCTATTCTCGTTGTGTTTTTTATTGCTTCGGAGCTTCCATCAATCATTGAACCTACTGTAAAACCTATAATTGCCCCAATGGGCCCACCCGCAAAAGCGCCAAGTCCGGCGCCTATCCATTTACCAAATTTTGCCATCTGTTTTTAATTTTTTGTCTATTTCTAAAATTTGTGGAATTAATAAATGTTTATTATCATTCACAAGTTCGAGGCTTGCTAATTCGCGTTTTTCTTCATCATTCCACTGTTTTTTTATCCTCGATTCAACTATTTCTGCCGGCATTTTATCTCTTTTAACAACCCTTTTAATTCTTGTATCTTCGGGGGCTAAAACCAAAATATTGAAATCCATCATTTTATAAAATCCACTTTCGAATAAAATGGCGGCTTCATGAACTACATATTTTGAGTTTTGTTTTTGATGCCACAATAGGAATTCATTTTTTACCGCCGGGTGAACCAGATTGTTTACTTTTTTAAGCAAACTTTCATCATTAAATATCAGGTCGGCCAGCATTTTTTTGTTCACTTTATTATTGGATTCATAAATATTATTTCCAAAGAGAAGAATAAGTTTTTTTTTAATTTCCTCATTCGAATTGATAAGTTTTTTTGCAACCATGTCAGCCTCGAAAACAGGGACTCCAAGTAGTTTGAACATTTTGCAAACAGTTGATTTTCCGCTGCCTATACCTCCTGTGATACCTACTTTTATGGACATTTGATTTTGTTTGAAATTGAATCTCAGATTTAGTTCCTTTCAATTAGGAATTCCACCTTTTCGGGAACAATCCTCAGGTCTTGAATAAAAAGTGGTTTTTTATATAGATCGATCGATAAGTTGTTTACATCTTTAACAATTGAGTTGTAATCAACGGAGGCGCTAAAATCCGAAATCTTAATATTTTCGAACCGACTGAGGCCCACCGTAAAAACAACTTTTAGCTCTGAAGGGAAAAGTTTTATATGGACATTTTCAGGTTTATGTAAAATTTCAATTGGAATTCTCAATTCTTTTTCCGTATATTTTTCAACTTCAATTATTAAACTAATATTTTCTGGCGAAATGTTTGTTTTATCGGGATGAATCAGTTCAATTTCTTGGTTGATGCTTGAATTTAGCTTATTCATTATATTAACCTTGGTTTTTATTACAGATATTTTACGTAAAAGAATTGCGGGACCGGTTATTTTTACCTCCTGGGGTATTGTGGAAACAGGGCATTTTAAATTAAACTGCGGCTCAAAATCAACATTTACATCCAACTCAACCGGTACAGTTTTCGTCGCTAAACTATCTAATACAATTGTAAGTACTTCCGGATAAATTTTTGTTATTTTTAATTCACTGTTTAATTGTGTCGTAATTTGTGGGATAAGGTTGCTGCTTGTTACTTTATACGTCCCTGAATTTGAATCCAGATTTTTGATTAAATTATCAACATCAATTTTAATTGGTGATAACGGAAGCATTTTAACCCGCAATAAAGTGAATCCCTGCGCATCAATTTCCAAATCAAGTTTAGTTGGGGTTTTTTCGGCCATAAAGCGGTTTGTCGGGGAATTAATAAATTTTACCGGATATGAAATTTCAGCAGAATAATCTTTGCTTAGGGCATTTAAAAACCAAAGAGTTGTGGCAATTGCCAAACAAACCAGAAACACCACTATCCTGTTGTTATTTCTGAGTTTATCAATATTAAAATATTCCGATACTTTGGATAAATTCGTTTTCATTTTATTTAAATCACCGCAAATTTAAAGAATTATGCCAATATGCTGCAAAAACATTGATATTTTAAGGATGTTTAAAACAACTTGTTCCTAAAGGAATTACCCCAAATGACGGATTATTATTGGCTATTCTTAGTGCATTTTTTGTTGAAATTACGCTTAAATGATAGATTGAAATATTGAAGTACCGGGATAGTCTTGTAAAAAACGATAAAAGAGATACAAGTGTACCTCTTTTATGGTGACCCCAACGGGGGAAGTATCGAACTTTTTAGATGAAGATTATGATGCTATTTTGAAGTTTTTGAATGCTGAGACTCAGAAAAAGAAACTAAAATTATAAATGGTTGGGCAAAAAAGTTAGATTCCTTTTTACGAGACCGTCAATACACAATAATATTCTTAATTCGTATTTACTCCATTAACAAATTATTCAGACAGATACCTTTGCTATGGGAATACTTATATTTGTAATGTGAATTCAGAAAAGAATATCGACTTATACAAATCTCTTTTCCGAGGGCGAACTGATATTTATGCCGTTCGGTGGGAAAAGGATGGAAGAGGTGGATATATGCCAGCATATAAAATTGATTGGACTGATTACAATAAACATAAAGCACAAAGGGGAACTTTTAAAGATTATAAAAACAAGGAATATTTGCCCTTTGATAATTCTGCAATAGAATCACATTTTTCAGGGAAAGAAACCTGTGGAATTTATCCATTACTCGAAGACAATACTTCTTATTTTATTGCAGTTGATTTTGATAAACAAAACTGGAAAGAAACAATTCTAAAACTCCATAATACTTGTGCCAAATTTAAAATCCCATCTTACATTGAGCGCTCTCGCTCAGGAAATGGAGGGCATTTGTGGATATTTTTCGAAAGTGCTTTTCCTGCACAGCATAGCAGGAAAATTATATTTGAGCTGTTACGTAATTCAAACATAATTTCGCATTTTGAAAAAGAGCCAAGTTTCGACAGGTTATTTCCAAATCAAGATTTTCATTCTGGTAAAGGAATGGGTAATTTAATTGCACTTCCCTTTCAAGGTAATTCATTGGCACAAGGTAATTCGTGTTTTATTAATCCGGTAACATTTGAACTAATTGAAAACCAATGGGATTTTTTGAAATCAGTTGTGAAAATTTCAATTGATGAGTTAAAAAATCTTTATGAACAATTCTTCGATGTTAAACCCAACGAAGTATTTATTTCAAATTCAGGGGACAACAAACCATTCGAACTTGAAATAGTTATTAGCAATCAGATTTACCTTAAACGAACACAGTTAAGCCAAAGGTTAATCGTATTTCTAAGAAATGAACTGAACTTTTACAATTCCGATTATTTAGCTAAAAAGAATTTAGGAAAAAGTACTTTCAATACGGAAAAGTTTTTCAGGTTAGTTGAAGAATCGGAGAATGAAGTAATGATTCCGCGAGGCTTTTCGTCATCCCTAGTTCAGTTCTGTAGCAAGGAAAAAATTCCATTTAAAATAATCGACAAACGAGAAAAAAAAGGTTCTATTGATTTTGAATCGGAGATTAAACTTCAAGACCATCAGGAAATTGCACTTGATAAAGTACGAGAAAAAGATTT